>JAEWIH010000142.1 GCA_023387245.1 Bacillota bacterium
GCACTATCAACACTAGCTCTAATACATAATGTTTGACCAGGTTGAATATTAACACCAATTTCAACCGCTAATCGAGCATATTGTTCAATCTTTTCTTGTTTCATATAATTAAATTCCTCTAGAATAAGGAATTAAAGCAGCACCAACAATGCCCGGCTCTTTTAAACCCGCCAAAACAAATTTAGTATCAGCCATTGGCGGATGTACTAATGATTTATAACAATCTATCATTTTATCAAAATATAACTCATGCGATTTAGTAACACCACCACCAAAAACAAAACATTCTGGGTTTAAAACATGAGCAACATTTGCTAGCATCAAACCCATTTGAAAACACATGGTATCAATTATTTTACAAGCTTGTGGATTTTTATTAGCATATAAATCAAATAATTCTTTTGCTGAAACAATATTTTTATCTATCAATAATTGGGCCTTTTTAACAAGAGCAGTACCCGAAGCATGATTTTCAATCGCACCAGCATTTAAATGATTAATTTTTTCTAAATTAGGATCAATAACTATATTAGCCACTTCACCTGCATATCCCTTAATTCCAGAAATAATTTGTTTATTATAAATAATACCACCACCAATACCGGTAGATTGAGTAATATATACAACATTATCAAACTCTTTACCAGCACCTAAAATTGCTTCTGCTAATCCAGCAACATTAGCATCATTATCCATAAATACAGGCAAACCTAATTCCGTGCTTAAATGACTAATCAAAGCATATATTCCTAAAGCCGGAATATTTGATGCCATAGTCATCCAACCATTATTTTGATCAACAGGACCTGGAACACCAATACCAATAGCAGGATATTGTTTATAATCATCAATCTGTTTAACACAATTAATAATATTATTAACAATTACATCACTACTTTGATCAGCATAAGAAGGTCTAATCAACATATTACTAATATTACCATTTTCATCAACTACAGCAACTCGACAATTTGTTCCACCTAAATCGATACCGATATATTTTTTCATTATTTTACCTCAACAATTTTCATCATATTACAAGTACCTTCACCTGTAGGATAACCGGCAGTTATAATTACCGACTTACCTTTTTCTATGCCAAATGTTTGAGCAATAATACTAGCTAATTCATCATCATTTTGCAAATCATTTTGAATATCGGAAACAATTGGAACAACACCCCAATATGGCATTAATGAGCGTTGAACTTCTTCAGTAAAAGTAACCGCAATTATTGGAATATGTGGTCGGAACTTAGAAATTCTTCTTGCTGTAGAACCTCCTTGTGTAAAAGCAATAATCGCTTCAACATTATCTAATTCTAAAGCCACATTTGCTACAGACATGCCAATTGAATCTTGAATAGTATGCTTAGAAGTTAATTTAGAACGATTTAAATTATCTTGATAAGGAATAATTTTTTCAATCGCAGTCGCAATAGTATTCATCGCTTCTATAGCTTCTAATGGATAAGCACCTGATGCCGTTTCACCAGATGTCATAATAGCATCAGAACCATCTAAAATAGCATTAGCTACATCACTAGCCTCAGCTCGAGTCGGTCTAGGAGAAGCCATCATCGACTCTAACATATGAGTTGCTGTAATAACTGGTTTTCCATACTCATTTGCTTTAGCAATAATCTTTTTTTGATAAATAGGCACTAATTGAGTACTAACTTCAACCCCTAAATCACCACGAGCAACCATAATGCCATCAGCTACTTCTAATATTTCATCCAAGTTATCATAACCTTCTTGATTTTCGATTTTCGCAATAATTTGAATTCTCGGTTTATTTTCAGACAATAAAATATTCCGAATATCAATAACATCTTGAGCTCTTCTAACAAAGCTAGCAGCAATATAATCAACTCCATTACGAGCCATAAATCTTATATCATCATCATCTTTTTTAGAAATAAATGGCATTGATAACTTAACATTTGGAACATTAACACCTTTACGAGTTTTAATAATCCCGAAATTTTCAACTCTACAAGTTATTTCATCATTATTATTTTTTTCAATAACACTCAATCTCATTTTACCATCATCAATCAAAACAGTATCAGATACTTGCACATCATCAAATAATTCAGGAACCGAAATATGAAAACGCTCATGATTACCAACAACTACTTCTTTAACAATTTTAACAATATCACCAGTAAAAAATTCTACAGCCCCATTCTCCATTTCACCACAACGAATTTCAGGACCTTTAGTATCACCCATAATCCCTAATACATATCCAGAATCATAAGATACTTTACGAATTTTCTTAATATTGTCTAAATGAGCAGCATGATCACCATGACTAAAATTTAATCGACAAATATTCATACCTCTTTGAGCTAATTTTAAAATCATATCTTCATTAGAACTAACTGGACCTAATGTACAAACTATTTTAGTTTTTTTACCATTATACATATATTTATTACCCCCTAAACTAATCTTTGATGTAAATCTTTTAATAACTTAATAGAACTTCTAGGTATTGATAAGGCTTTTTCAATATCAATCGCACAAATTTCATTTTTAACTAAACATACACACTCACTACCAAA
>JAEWIH010000152.1 GCA_023387245.1 Bacillota bacterium
TAGATGAATTTGGACAATGGTTGAGGCACAAAATAAGAGTCATTATCCTGAAACAGTGGAAAACACCATCGAGGATATATAAAAATCTGCAAAAGCTTAATAGGAAACTACCTTATCACTTCAGTGATGAGAAAATCTATTCGATAACAAATACAAGACTTGGACTATATAAATAAACAAATGGGAATGTAGTAAACTTCTTATTTAATGCAGATATTCTAGTCATAAGAAAAGAGGAAAGATCAGGACCGGTCAAACCACCTGAATACCATCTAAGATAAGTTGTATTAACATATAAATGTAGCGCCGTATACAAGACATGTACGTACAGTTCAATGATAGGGGCGAAGATTAATCTCTTCCCTCTACTCTATTATGAAACTTAGTTACCAAAAGGCTTTCATTTTCACTATTAAAGTGTAGGGAAAAATTGAAGTTATATATAAATAAAAAGAGTGCTTTTAAAGACATCCAATAACCTAACTTTGAGACAATAGCGGTTTTACGCAGGAAAGATATTAAGAGTCATATAGAGTAAAATCAGAACTTAATGAAGACGATGTAACTAAGATGGAGCGCTAAGGAATTTATCATAAGCTATATCAATAAGCTTATGAGTGAGTGGAATTATTCAAAAGAAAAAATGGAATTGAAACACAGTGTTTATTTTGGTAGGAAGAATAAAATAGTGGATATTGTTATCTTTAAAAAGATTATGACAATATGCTATTTTATTATAGAGAAGCTTAAAAACCAAAGCTTAAAGATGAAAAATAACAATTAAAGAGCTACTGCAGTGAGCCGGAACTCTTAATAAAGAACGGACAAATGGTGAGAAAATTACTTTTGGTCACAGAAAAGAGTCTAATTATTTTAAAAACTGGACAGATACTTATAACGATATATAAAAACTGTTTAATCGGTAGAAATTATGACTGAATATGAAGAGGAGAAAGATATGGCATATTAAACGCTTAATAATTAACGATCTCTTTAGGTATCACAGACAATAGCAAATATCAGCAAGTTAAATTGCAGAAAGCTTCTATAGAATATTTTCTTAAAGAGCTTATTTATTTTTATTTCATATTTATAAATGCTCTTTAATAATCTATAATAAAAGCGTAAATGTTAATAAGATGATAAAGTGAAAGTTTTAGAAAATGATATTATTACAAATAAACAAGCGGAAGAGTCAGGTATAAAAAGGCATATTTTAGCCCAGCTTGTACAAAAAGGTAAGTTAGAAAGAGTTAAAAATGGTGTCTATAAGAAAAAAGAAGCCATAGATGATGATTTTGCCATTATATCACTTAATAACGAACAAGTGGTGTTTTCTTTTAATACAGCTTTATATCTTCATAGGTTTAGCGATAGAGCGCCTAATGTTTTTCATATCAGCGTACCGCAAGGATATAACACAGAACATATCAAGCGAGAATTTTCAAATATAAAGGTACATTATGTAAAAAGAGATTGTTTTAATTTAGGAGTTATTAAGATAAAAACACCTTTGGGCACAAATGTAAAATGCTATAACATAGAAAGATGTATTTGTGATATTGTTTTAAAAAGGAAAACTGTTGATAAGCAGATATTTATAGGTGCAATGACTGGATACTTTAATACTAAAGGTAAGAATATTAGAAATCTTATTAAATACAGCAGGATACTTGGCGTTGAAGATGGAATTAGAAAATATACGGAGGTACTATAAATGATAAGCGCGGAAAGTCTTAAAGGTAAAATAAGAAACTTTGCAAATTCTAAAAATCTTAGATCACAGGAGGATTTTCTTTAAATGTTTACGATGTTCATCCTTATGTAATGTTAAATTGGGATAATACTATTGATAGCGTATACTCGCTTGCACATGAGAGTATCGGAGCGATTTTAAATTACCTTTCACGAATTAACGAATTTAGTCTATCTACTCATAGTGTATTAATGACAGAAATTTTTTCTCAATATATCGAATTCGAGTTGACTAAATACTTTGAAAATTACCGAGAGGATACAAGAGAGTTACTTCGACAGAGAGAAGTCATAGATTTTAAAGACAAAGTAATCACACCTTTGATAAATACATTATTTGAAGTTGAAAACTTTAATGATATATCGTCTGGAGAATTAAGTATTGAAAAAGTGAATCAAAATTATTTAGATGCAACAAACAAACTATATGGGGAACATAAACATTTCTATTATTTGGAGAAAAATAAGTATAATTGGGTTAAACAAGCACACATTTTTAAACCATTTTACGACAGTTCTTATAGTGTTGTCTACTTCATAGCGAAATATTGTTCTAATGATGTTATTAGTAAAGAGAAATTACTACAAACGGCAAGTTTAGGTCGTTCTTTATCTGATGATGATATATTAGAGAAGATACTAGGTATTGACAGGGATAAATTTAATCATATCTTTAAGGAGATAATTTATGAAATTACATAAAAAAATAATGTTAAATAGCTACGCTGCAGTTGCTTCTCTATTCTTTGAAAGATCAATATGGTCAGTATACTTAGTGCAAAGAGGATTTACTGTTGTAGAAATAGGATTATTACAAACACTTCTAAGCATCGCAATGTTTATTTTTGAAACTCCATCTGGAATATTGGCAGATAAATTTGGAGCAAGATTCACCCTATACTTAGGACACATTTTAAACGCAACATATTTACTTTTAATGCTAATCCTACCAAATTTTTCTTACGTCGCAATTGCATTTATCGCTTACGGAATTGGTTTTGCGATGATTTCAGGTAGTGATCAAACACTGGTATATAATTACGATAATGGTGACGATTATTCTAAAAAGATTGGAATATACAATGGAATAGCTATTATAAGTTTAGCATTTTCATCTTTTTTAGGTGGTATCTTATCTGATCTTTCATGGTCCTATGTCTTTATTTCAGGGATTATAGCTCAGGTTATGTCTATGATTATACTCAGTGGTTTATCTTCGAGAGATAAGAAGGATTCATTAGAAGAACATTTGAAGTTTAGTGATATATTTAAGGCCTTTCGAACAGTTTTATTAAATAATAGGTCTGTAAAGTATTTATTACTTTCGATAATAATATTTCAAAGTGTTTTATCAGTATTATATAATTTTGTACAGTTATTATTTTTAGAAAAGCAATTTTCTAATTTAGATATTTCAATAATTATATCTATCGGACTGATATTTTCAGCAGTTTCTTCTCTTATTATGGATTATCTAAATAAAAAAATTGGAAAAAAAATCTTACTGTCTCTCTTTTTATTCACTCTAGTTTTAGTTGGTCTTATTTTTATGGTAGATAATATTTATTGGCTTTTATTTTCTTTCCTTGTATTTGTTTTTTCATACGAATTTGTTGATACCACATTAAATACAGTTTTACATAATCATTTAAACGATAAAAGTCGAACTTTTTTTGTATCTTTTGTCAATACATTAACTTCCTTGTTGATGATTATTGCAAATTTTATATTTACTTTTAGTATTAAATTTCTAGAAGTTGAAGTTGTTTTTATGGGTGGAACAATTTTGTGTGTGATTTTTGCAACCCTTTTCTTGATTAAGTATTGCAAAATTAAAAATGTGGGTTAAATTATATGAGTATGGAGAGAAGAAATAACCGTTAGTCTAAAAGTGTTTTTATTTTCAAAATAATAAGTTAACAAGAAATTATAATTATTATACGGTAATAAAACTATAACAATACTTTACTATAACATGTCTTTGAAAACTTCGTATAAAAATATCAACCTAAGAATGTGCATTTTTAATTTTCCTTTTCATTTTTAAAGTCTTTAATTCTGTATGATTAACCAGTTATACAAACAACATGTGTATGATACAATACTCGATTTAATATTGCGTTTGTCATTACTAAAGCTAACAAACGAAAAAGAACTTTATGGAATTTAGTAGATATTGTTATAACAGGAAATAGCTGGGCAGTTCCTGATACAACTGCTATCCAGACTGTATTACCTTCCAGTGCATACATAAGGCGAGGGAGTAAATATATATTAAAAGTAGATTAGGTTGCAAAATTTAAAACATTAAAAGATTCTGAGGTTATAAAAGAAGCGATTGAAGTTATTGATTTATATTAAAGGCTGCAAATAAGGTGTTAGTTGGGTCTAGAGGGGTATCGAGTATTAAGAAACTAACAGGTAAATATGGTGCTTATAGAATTTTTGGTTACAAAGATAAGTCTGGAAAATGGGTATTTGATTATTTTAAAAAGGAGTATTAATAGATGAGATATGAATTATTAGAGCAAGTAGAAAAATTTGATTTAATAACTAAATCAATGGCTGAACTTGATTATATGGATAAAGTTGATTCATCTATTAAAAATGAAATCACTGGAAGTATTTTGTTTGAAGAGAATAGAAAACTAAGCGAATTTGCTAAGTTAGAGTCTGTTGGAATTGAAGTTCTTCCTATAAAGCCATATTCACTTAGGTATAAGATTACTTTTTCTATTTTTGATGTTGAAGGTAGTTGGAGATATAATTTTTATGCTTTCTGGGATGAAAAAGGAAAATACTTAGATGGATTTATAGATAATTAAAAATATAATATATTATAAATACAACGATTAAACGAATGATAGAATTCTATCATTCGTTTTTTATATTTATGAGCATAAGCAGATAAAAGAGATAACAGTAAATAATGTTATAGAAGAATATTATGCAACAATATTTAACTGGTATAAACAAGACAATAAAAAATTTCATTAAATAACAAAAGGAAATATATACATTAATTATGAAAATAGCGACAGTATATAAATTATTTAAATGGTTGTATATTATAATTATTTCAAAGGTGAATTTTAAAATATAAATATAATTACAAGATAATAGTAATAGTTGACAAAACCATGAAAGTAGAGTTAGAATTTAATTAGATAAAAGATGTACGATTTAAAGTGATTAATCTATGTCATAAGAAGTGCTAGCATAGTCTTTTTGATTATTGTATTATTTTAAAGAAACACAGGAATACAGTTAATATGTTTTAACAAATGATTTACAACAATATTATCTGGTTTAAATAGAAAGGAAGTGGTTTAAATGTTTTATACGAATCCTCAGAGATATAAAAAATGGTGATAAATTTTTAGATTTGTATTAAATTTTGCGTGCAAATTTATAGAATTTTTTATTTTTATTAGGAGGAAAGTTATGAATAGTTTGTGTAAGAAAATAACCACAACATTATTAGGAATAATAATGTGCGTCAGTCTTGTATTCCCTATGCAAGTAACCGCAAATGAAGTTAAACATACAAAACTCACATACAATGAGTTAATTACAATTGCTGACCCATACATTAAAAAAGTTGGTGTATATTTTAAAATTACCAACGAAAATGAACTACATAGTATTCTAGGTGAAGAATATTATGATATGGTTGTAACTCGTGTTAAAGAAGCGAATATAGAATTAGCAAAAACATATTCTAAAGATGCCGTTACTGATATCCACGTTAAGGTATTAAGAAAGGCCGGTGCTACCGTTGAATATCATTGGTGGGGTAAAAGAATTTTAACAAATAGCAGAACAGTTGCAATTAATGTTAGAAATTTAGCAAACGGATTTTCTGGTGAAGCCGGGAAAGACGGGGTAGTGGAAGCTCTAACTTTGGCTGGAATATCTTTAATTCCTGGACTCGGAACAGCGGCGACAATTGCTGGAGCAATAGTTAGCGTTGCATCATGGGCGAATTCAGCAACCTGGAGTGAAGTTAAGCAAAAAGTTGCAGAAAAAATTGATGTAGGAATATACAACTTAACTATTGATATAAATGGATGGGTTATGGATGTTAGAGTTTATTAAGAAATACAGATCGTTAATATTTTTAACATTTCTATGTCTAATAATAGTATTTATTGTTCATTCTGTAGCTAGCCCATATACACTTCATGGAAATAGGATTCCAATCATTTCTGATATATACGACAATGAAATAGCTCGAACAATTTTGATATTGCTGATAATTACGTGCTTTATTTATAGTATTGTACGAGACATGAGAAGAAAAAATGGTAAGTAGCTAATTAAAAAGCAATATTTACAGATGTTGGTATATTAATAAATGAATAAATTATAAATAAAAAGCAACACTCTGAATGGTATTTTCCATTTCAAGGTTGCTTTTAATTTTAAAATATTTTGTAAAATAAAAGGTTAAATATCTTTTTAGATAAATAACCTTTTAGAGTAGTATTTGAATTTTTATTTTGATATTTCAACAAAAATTGCTCTATGATCTG
>JAEWIH010000008.1 GCA_023387245.1 Bacillota bacterium
CAATTTAGGTAATCTTATTTTAACTTTTATAATATGAAAGTATCTCAAATGTTTGACATCACAATTAAATCACCTAAGCCAAGAAAGTATTATATTCCACCAATGAATCATCAATGGAAAAGACAATCTTTTCTATTACAACAACAACGAGCCCACAATCAGAAAATTTATAATGGTTAAGTAATAAAAAAAATAAGCGAAAATACATCATTGTTTTTCCGCTTATATTGAATTTTTTCAGAACATTTTCCCTTACTATTGGCAACAATAATCTAACTAAAATCTAATTCCCTAACTAAATTATCCATAATATCTAGTAACATCTCTAAATCATACTGACTAAAATTATTAAACTCAAAACTATCAATATCCAACACCGCCACTACTTTTTCATCTAATATTAACGGTATAACTAATTCACTATTAGAAGCACTATCACAAGCAATATGCCCCTCAAAATGATGAACATCATCAACTATCAAAGGTTGCTTAGTAGCCAAACAAGTACCACACACACCCTTACCATTCTCAATAATGACACAAGCCGGCTTACCATTAAAAGGGCCAACATATAAACGATTATCCCTAACTAAATAAAAACCTGCCCAATTGATATTAACTAAACCATGAAATAATATACTCGATACATTCGCAAAAACACTAATATAATTTTTATCAATCTCAAGCAACCCCATAATTTGTTGCTTCAACAATTTATAATCAACCATAAATATACCTACCTAGCATGCTTAAAATGAATTATAAAATATACTATCAAAATAGAAATACTAACAACTAATCCATATATTATAAAACTAAATATCGAAATTTGATTTAAATAATTATTATCAAACAATTTTATAATCAAAGTAAACAAATAATAAGAAATAAAACCAAAACAAATCCCAACTATCATCACTCTACCCGGACAACACAAAAAATGAATTGGAATAATAGCAAACAACAAACCTATAACAATCGCAATAGTCATCAACAAAACAATAGAATATCCAAATGGTTCTAGCATTTTATTTAAAAATAAATAGCCACTCAATCCAATCATTCCCAATAAAGATATTATTATCGAAAATATAATTTTTTGTTTACGACTAACTATTAATTTAAGACTACACCCACAACCATTATTACAAACCATCAAATATTACCTCTTTTCAAATTTTAAAGAATATCTAAACATAAATAATCCTAAAACAAACATAACAACTAACACTGTCAAAGATAAATTTTGTTGTTTAGTAATTTGAGCAACTAACGAAACCGACATAGTACCAATAATACTAGCACCTTTACCACAAATATCAAATAAACCAAAATATTCACCAGACTTAGAAGCAGGAATAATTTTGGCATAATAAGAACGAGACAAAGCCTGAATAGCCCCTTGGAAACAACCAACCGAAATTGCTAGTATCCAAAATTCATATAATTCATCCAAGCTAATAGCATATAAAGCAATAAAAGCATAAGCAATAATACATAGCATCAATAAAGTTTCTGTCTTATATTTCTTTGATATTTTCGCAAAAAATAATGCGCAAGGAAAAGCAACAATTTGTGTAACTAATAAAGCTAAAATCAAGCCATTACTATCAATACCTAAAGACGTAGCATACACTGTTGACATATCGATAATCGTATAAACACCATCAATATAAAAGAAAAAAGCTAATAAATAAAAAAATACTTTTTTGTTATTTTTTAGATCTTTAAGAGTCGATAATAATTCTTTATAAACAGCCTTACCATTACTATCACTATAATTAATTTGATTATAAGCACTTATTAGAGGCAAAGAAAATATTAACCACCAAATACCAGTAATCAAAAATGACAATAAGACCGCAATCGACATGTCAATATTTAAAAAATTACGCCCAAATATAATCCCTATCGCAACAACAAACGGAATACAAGAACCAATATAACCCCAAGCATAACCATGACTAGAAACTATATCCATCCTATCTTCACTAGTAATATCAATCAACATCGAATCATAAAAAATTAAACTAATATTAAAACAAATTTTAGCACCAATAAAAACAATTAAAAAAATCAACCAATCACTAAATAGCGGCAATATACTACACAAACAAACGCCTAAAAAAACCGTAGCCAAAAACAATGGTTTTTTGTGATTTTTGCGATCCGATAAAGTTCCTAACAACGGCCCTAAAAAAACAACAATAATTGTCGAAATACTAATACCATAACCCCAATATGCAAGATAATCAGTTTCAGAAATACTAGTTTTAGCTATAGAGTTAAAGACGATTGGCATAATTGTAGTAGACAACAAAACAAAAGCACTATTACCAACATCATATAAAACCCATTTCCATTCTAATTTATTTAATTTACTCATACCAATATCCCATCATAATTTATATTAAATTCATCCATCAAAACACCATCATTATAAATATAATCAATCGCATTCTCGATCATATTAATCGCAATATTTAAAGTATCATCAAAACATTTAGACAAAATTAAATTAGAATTTTTGCTTTGTTCAAACGGTTTAGAACGCATAATCAAAGCCCGAAATTTTTCTTTACCAATAATCTTTAAAAAAGTATATAAACTAATCTCTTTAAACATAGTTTTAGTAATAAAAAATCTTTTAACTAAACTAAAACCTTTAATACCCTTAATAACCGCCTTTTCATCTACACCTTCATAATTTAAATAAAATTGTGGAACAACATGATAAACTTGCTCACTCTGTGGTATTAGACGATCTAGTCGATAATGACGCGCCTGATATCCATCTTGATTTAAATAATAACGATCTAGCTCTGTTTCAATATCTAAATGTTTATAATCATCCTCCTCCAAACTATCAACTAAAGGATGAATTTTAGAATCTAAAATATAATGACATAAACTACCAATAAAATAAGCGCCTTGAGGGCTATCTAAATTATAATTAGACAACATCGGCTTAATATGATCTAAATAATCTTTCCCACTTTGACTATGAATAACCATACCAGGACTATCTTTTTTCATCATCAATTTTAAATTAAAAAAGAAAATGTCTGGCCCCTGTTGACCAAGCCGATATAAATCATTATATTTAGTAGTTATTGACTTTAATTCTAAACCCATTTTTTCCATAAGCAATAATCCGAATCGATTATGAGTATATATACTAGCCATTATTCCTCCACACAAAATCAATATAGATTATATCATATAAAAAAAGAAATGGCATATAATATGCCATTAATTAACGCTTACCAGCATCATAAATTTGCCCAGCAGCCTTTGGCCCAACAGCCTTAGAACTCGTAACAATTAAAGCAATTACCGTAAAAGCATACGGAATAGCCACAAAAACTTCAGACGGTAGTAAATTCAAAATCGGTATTAAAGAAGCATAGACACCGATATTGGACGAAAAACCAAAAAATAAACTAGCCGCCAAAACACCCCAAGGATTCCACTTACCAAAAATTAATGCTGCTATAGCAATAAATCCTACCCCATGAATAGAAGCAATAGTATACTGAATACCAGAAGTTAAAACCATTATACTACCAGCCAATCCAGCCAAAGCACCAGAAATCAATATAGCAATCCAGCGCATTTTATAAACATTAATTCCAACCGAAGCACTAGCCTGAGGATTTTCACCACAACTACGCAGCCTTAAACCAAATCCCGTTTTAAAAACTAAAAAATAAGTCAAAAAGACAGCCAATATCCCGATAATAATAGTCGGATAAATATTTCTAAACATAATACCAACAAGCGGAATATCACCTAAAACCGGAATCTTTTCTACCCTAGAAATCCCAACTTCAAAAGTATTAGTACGTTGTTGTTGAAAAATAATTTGACATAAATATAACGTCAATCCTCCTGCCAATAAATTAATAGCAGTACCAGCAATCGTATGATCGGCCTTAAAATTAACAGTACTTATTGCCAATAAACTAGAATAAATACATCCAGCAATAGCACCACCAATTATAGACAACCAACCAGCATAAGCACTAATTGAAGGAATTTGTTCCAAAAAGAAACATAATGTAGCCCCAACAAAACCACCAACCATCATAAAGCCTTCAAGGCAAATATTTACAATTCCACTCCGCTCACAAAACAAACCACCTAATGCTGCGATAATAATCGGAGTCGCAATCATTAATATTCCAGGAATCATAGAAATTAAAATATTCATACTATTCCCCCATTTCCATTTTCTTTATTTTTGCTTTTCTTAACACTAAACTTTAGCAACATATCTTTAATAAACCATGACAAAGCAACAAAGAAAACAATCGATGCACTAATAATTTCACCAATCTCTTTCGGAATGCCATTAGCCTGTAATAGCGGCTGAGTAACCTTTAAAAGCCCAAACAAGAATCCAGCCAAAGTAATTCCAATCGCATTACAACCACCAACTAAAGCCACCGCAATACCATCAAATCCAAAATTTTCTTGAGCAACTAAAATTCTACCATATCCAAAAGTACCTTGTAACACAATAGCACCAGCTAATCCTGCCAAAGCACCAGAAATCATAATCGATAAAATAATACTCCGATTAACTTTAATACCCGCATAACGAGCACCTTCTTTATTAAAACCAGTCGCCCTTAAAGAATAACCAAAACTTGTTTTTTCAATAATAAACCAATAAATTATAACTGCTAAAATAACAACAATAAAGCCCCAATGAAAACGTGAATTTCTAGTAACAGAAGCCCAAAAATCAGAAGCTAAAGAAGTATTGGCCGGAATATTAACAGTTCTTTGAAAATCTGAACCAGGCAAACTTCTTAAAAAATAATTAGCCGTATACATAATAGTATAATTTAACATAATACCTGAAACAACTTCAGAAATATTAAACTTAGTTTTTAATAATCCAGGAATAAAAGCCCATAAAGCACCAGCCAAAGCACCAGCCAACATACAAACAATTACACCCTCAAAACCATTAAAAGGCACTAAAATAGACACCATACAAGAAGCCAAAGAACCAGCAATTACTTGCCCTTCAGCGCCAATATTAAACATACCACAACGATAAGCAAAACCAATCGATAAACCTGTTAAAATAATTGGCATAGTTGCTACTAAATATTCACCTAAAAACCGAGGATTAAAATGACTATCAGCTTTTAAAATATCTATACCAACAGCCCCTCTAATTAAT
>JAEWIH010000017.1 GCA_023387245.1 Bacillota bacterium
CTAATAGCTCTTAAATGTCTTTGTTCAGACAATTTAGCCATTGGAGTGGACAATTTCTCGTCCATAAACTTAGAAATAGAACTAAACATATTATCTCCAAAACGAATTATTTATTTGTCAATTCTAACACTTGAGCCAACAACTTATCACCACCTAGTGGACTATAAGCCTGTGGTAAAATCAAAGCACAAGGAACACCAGCTTCCTGAGCAGCTTTAGACAAGTAATCATAACGATGTCTTATTTGCGGAGCAACCATAGCAGCATCATAGCCTTTAGTAACTTCTTCCTCAAAAGATTGTGTACCAACCGCTAAAACATCTAAATCAATGCCCCTTTTTTTAGCAGCTTCGAATAACGCATTTACGGCAATAGTACTCGACATACCCGCCGAACAAACAAATAAAATCTTCATTTTCTCCATCCTTTCTTAATAAAATTATATGCGCTTTCAATATTTTTTGCAATATTTTTTTAAAAAATAATTGAATATTATGAAATTTTATTACATAACCAATCCTTGGCTATACGAAAATATCAAAATAATTGAAAACAAAATACTCAAACAAATCCAAACTATTTTAAAATTTTTAGTTATCCCCTTATTAGATTGAATAAAAAACTGAGCGTAACAAACAATTAGAGCCATCAAAATAGCACTAATAATTAACCCGAAAACATATCCAGTTGGCCAGAGCATTCTAAATAATGGCGGCACTATAAACAAGATAGCCATAAAACCTATTAAAATAATAAATGAGCTTTTATAACCAAAAATAGGAATTGGTTGAGATGGCGTATTAAATGCCTTATCACGAATAATTTTATTTTTATTTTTCATATTTCAAGCCTCGCAATCCCAAAACTGATCCCAAAACCACTTTATCTTTAGCGCCAGTAGCACTAGGAACATTATTGCTAACCCCATTCAATGTCTCGTTCCCCAAAACCACAAACGCCATAGCCTCTTTAGCACTAGAATTTAATCCTAACATTTCCTGTGTCATTACTTTTAAATTGACACCAGCAATATCATTCAAAATATCTAGCATAAATTTGTTATAGGCCCCACCACCACCAACAATCATTTTATTAGGAATATTCGGTAAAAAACGCCGATAGCTATCGACAATATTCCAAGCTGTAAAATAGGTAAAAGTATTAATTATGTCCTCGCTATTAACATAATTATATTTATGTAATAAATAATTAACATAATCATTACCAAACTGTTCTCTACCAGTAGTTTTAGGAGGTTTTTGTTTCAAAAATTCATTACTACACATTTCTTTAAACAATTCAACACACAATTTGCCCGACCTAGCAATTTCACCATCATTATCATATTCAATACCATAAAAAAGATGAACAGCTTCATTAATCATCATATTACCAGGACCATTATCAAAGGCTATAACATCGTCTAAAGACAAACTTTTAGATAAATAAGTAACATTAGCAATACCACCAATATTTTGCAGTGCAACATCATTTTCGTTATCACTATATAATATATAATCAGCATATGGAACAAGCGGCGCTCCTTGACCTCCAGCAACAATGTCCATTACCCTAAAATCATATACAACAGGAATACCTGTGCGATAATTTAAAATAGCAGGATGACCTATTTGAAGAGTTGAAGCATAATAATTAGATTCTGAAACTGGTAAATGATAAATAGTTTGCCCGTGACTAGCAATGAAAGAAATATCAGAATATTTTAGACTGTTTCTTTTTAAACAACGGTTTACACCTTCTAAATAATAATGTCCTAATTCAAAATTCAAAGAACAAATCAACTTATTATTAGATTTTTTTTCGTCACAAGCATTTTTTATTTTTTGTTTCAAATATTGCGGCATTTCTAAACAAATAAAATCAATCAATTTTAAATCGGTATTCAAATAAGTGCCTTCAATATTACACAATGCAACATCTAAACCATCCAAACTGGTTCCTGTCATTAATCCAATAGCAAACATACTACTTAACTAATTCAGCTATTTTAGCATTCATTTCTAAAATAACATCTGCTAAACTCCTAACTTCTAAAGTTGTCATTAAATGATCTTGAGCATGAACAAATAGTGCTGTAACTGTCATATGATTACCTCTAGCTTCTTCTTGAATAATATCAGTTTGAATCTTATGAGCTTTTAATAAATATTCATCAGCCTCTTTTAATAAAGAACGCGCCTTTTTTACATCCCCATCCTTAACACTACTACTCATAGCTTCATAAACTAGGCCTTTTGCCATTCCTGAATTTGAAATAATTTCAAATACTATATTCTCTAAATCCATGATTAAATCTCCTTAAATTCTATTAACTAATTCTCTAGACTGCTTTAATTTTAAATTAGTATTATCAAAATCAGCCATAGCTACCGATAAATATAATAAATCAGCAATATATAATGAAGCATCTCGACTCTCAATTGCACCAACCCGTAAATATTTTTCACAGCTAGGAACATGACATGTAACATCAGATAATTTATTTAAGGCATTTTTGCTCATTTGCGTAATAGCAATAATTTTAGCCCCTTTTTCCTTAGCCGCTGTCAATGCTAGATTAACTTCCATGGTATTACCACTATAACTAATAGCCAACATAACA
>JAEWIH010000032.1 GCA_023387245.1 Bacillota bacterium
TAGTTATGTTAGATAATTGTTGTTTAGATAACTTACTAGGATCTTGATAAGAAATAAACTCACCTTCTGTAGTTTTTATATGCCAATGATCACCATGTTTTTCATAACTAATAATTTCATAATCGCTCAATTCTTTAGGTTTAAATAATTTATTTTCATTTTTAGGATTTTTTAAATCCGCTAACGCTAACTCATCAACAGTTACTTCTTTTCCTTGATAAAACACAGTATATTTATTATCACTTAATTTATTTATATCAACACTAACTTTTTTGCCATCAATATAAATAAAATCCTTATAAAAACCAGACGCTTGAACAACACCGCCTTTATTATTAACAGTATCCTTTTTAGAAACTTGAGCATTATTGTTACAAGCAACTAATAAAATTAATGACAATGTCGATAAATATATTTTTTTCATAATACCCCTCCTGCAATTAACGTGTAATTGCGACTTATTCGCACTAATTGTTTAAAATAAAAACTTAGTTAAACTAAGATTTATTAAAATGTCCACTTAACATTATAAACAGATTATTAATTAATTTCAAGCAATTTAATGTTTAATCATTTACAATAATTATA
Organism: Bacillota bacterium; assembly: GCA_023387245.1. Classification (GTDB taxonomy): domain Bacteria; phylum Bacillota_I; class Bacilli_A; order Erysipelotrichales; family Erysipelotrichaceae; genus DUUI01. The sequence continues at coordinate 589 of JAEWIH010000032.1, forward strand.
TATAAAAAAACAATCTTTGCAGATTGAATTTTAATAATGGAGCGGATGATGGGAATCGAACCCACGTAGTCAGCTTGGAAGGCTGAAGTTCTACCATTGAACTACATCCGCAATGGTGACCCGTATAGGAATCGAACCTACGACCCACTGATTAAAAGTCAGTTGCTCTACCGACTGAGCTAACGAGTCATAAATGGCTGGGACACCTGGAATCGAACCAGGGAATGTCAGAGTCAAAGTCTGATGCCTTACCGCTTGGCTATGTCCCAAAGTGGTGGGGAGAGGCAGATTCGAACTGCCGAACTCACAGAGAGCTGAGTTACAGTCAGCCGCGTTTAGCCACTTCGCTATCTCCCCATATCTTTTGACTCTTTCTAAAAAATAAAATGGTGCCGACTATAGGACTTGAACCCACAACCTACTGATTACAAGTCAGTTGCTCTACCAATTGAGCTAAGTCGGCATACATGGTGGAGGTTAACGGGCTCGAACCGCTGACCCTCTGCTTGTAAGGCAGATGCTCTCCCAACTGAGCTAAACCTCCGTTGCTTAACTGCCTTATTAATATATCATATATTTTTTACATTAGTCAATCATTTTTTAACTTTTTTTTATTTTTTTTATACCAAACAAAAGAAAAGTAATGATTATCATGTAATTACTAATCCAAATTATATATTCATCGATTTTTTCTAATTTCACTAACAAATTCATTATTTTTTAGTATACAATGTAATTATTAAGTTGTAACGGAGGACTAACATGTACGATTTAATCATTATCGGTAGCGGACCAGGAGGAATATTTAGTGCTTTTGAAGCTATTAAAATTAATCCTAATTTAAAAATAGCTATATTTGAATCAGGTAAAGAATTAAGTAAACGCATCCCTAAAAAAGATATTATGCGAGGTTTTGGTGGTGCCGGTGCTTTTTCTGATGGAAAATATAATATTACTAATGAATTTGGCGGCACCTTATATACACATATTGGACACAAGCAAGCATTAGAACTAATGTATTATGTCGATGAAATTAATTTGAAATTCGGAGCCCATGATACTCATTTATATCATAACGAAAGTACTCATCTTAAAAAAATTTGTTTACAAAATAAACTAGAATTATTATCAGCCAGTGTTAGACACTTAGGAACCGACATAAACTATATTGTATTAGAAAACTTATACAACCACTTAGTTAATAGAGGCATTACATTTTATTTTGAAACACCAATTCAAACAATTAATAAACTAGAAACAGGATATGAAGTAATTACTAAGGATAATAATAGCTATAAAGCGAACTATTGTATTATTTCAACTGGACGTAGTGGTAGTCGATGGATGGGAGAAATTTGTCAAAAACTTAATATTGAAACTCAAAGTAATCGCGTAGATATCGGAGTTAGAGTCGAATTACCTTATGAAATATTTTCCCATTTAACAGACGAATTATATGAAAGTAAAATTGTTTATAAAACCGCTAAATATCAAGATAAAGTTAGAACATTTTGTATGAACCCTCATGGAGAAGTAGTAGCCGAAAATACTAATGGTATTTTAACAGTAAATGGGCATAGTTATGAAAATCCTGAATTATATACCCAAAATACTAACTTTGCTTTATTAGTATCAAATCACTTTACTCAACCATTTAAAGATAGTAATGGTTATGGCGAAAGTATAGCCAGACTATCTAACATGCTTGGGGGCGGAGTAATTGTCCAAAGATTTGGTGATTTAATTAGAGGACAAAGATCAAACGAAACTCGTATACGCGAAAATTTTGTTACCCCTACTCTTCAAGCAACTCCAGGTGATTTAAGTTTAGTAATCCCTAAACGACAACTAGATGATATTATAGAAATGATTTATCAACTAGATAAAGTTGCTCCAGGAACAGCTAATGACGACACTTTACTATACGGGGTCGAAGTAAAATTTTATAATTTAGAAGTTGCTGTCGATGAAAACTTAGAAACTATTCATAAAGGGCTATTTGTCATCGGTGATTGTAGTGGTGTTACCCACTCACTATCACATGCCAGTGCTTCTGGAGTCCATGTGGCTCGATATATTTCCAATAAACTTAATCACCCGTCTATATCGTTTTAGCAAAAATTTATTATCTTCATGTTCATCTTCAACTAATATACATAAAATTTACACTTTTATTTTGTTTGCCTTGAACTATATTTTGTAATATACAATTTTTCCCGCAAACTATTTAAATACACTAATTTTTCATCAGTATACTCGTTCCTCTCTGAATAAACCATTACCTTAATCACATAAAATAATTTAAAACGCTCTTCTTTATCCAACTTCATAAATAAGCTAAGAAACTCAAATACATCATATTTTAGATCCTTATCTATTTCTTTAATCATAATTTCCACCTAATGTGTCAAAATTAAATAAATAGCATAAATCACACACAATAACTGTGCCGTTCTAACTAATAACTTAAATAATCTTCCCATGTTGTTGGAGAAAGTGATATAATTACAGCTAGGGAGGGGTTAGCTCCCTATGCTTGCTCTAAAGTTGACCGTTTAAAATCAACTTAACGACAGTAATTAATGTCGCTATCGCTAAAGCAAGTGCTGTAAGTTTCTCGATGAGCTTTATTAGCTCATCAATTTTTTTATACCACTTCCTCATGTGTTCACCCCTTTTTTATAACTTACAGTTACATTATAGTAACTTTTAATTACTTTATCAATAGTTTTTGTAATTTTAAAATACATTTTTATTGTTTTTTGTCTTTTGTTTTGATACAATTAAAAACACAAGGAGCGATAATTATGAGTAATATTAACGAAAGAGTAAAAAATGTTAGAGCTATTTTGGGTTATAGTGGCGCAAAATTCGGCGAACGCTTAGGCGTTCAACGCAACGCCATTTCCCAAATCGAAACAAACAAGAACGGTGTATCCGAACAAATCATCAAGGCTATCTGCCGTGAATTCGCTGTTAATGAGCAATGGCTACGAACTGGCGAGGGCGACATGTTTATCGAAACCACTAAAAGCGTTTTAGATAAAATCGGTAATCAATACAACCTTGACGAATTCGACCTTAAAGTCATAGAAAACTACATGAAATTAAAGCCCGAACATCGCGAAAGTATTAAAAGCTTCTTAAAAACTATCGTTAAAGATTAACCATATACCTCTGCTAGTTCCAAGCCTATAACTATGGCGTGGAGCTTTTTTAATTTGTGCATTCTCGCTCGCTCAATGTATGCGTGTAATTGAAAAAATTTATAATAATCGCCACTTGCCCGATATGGATATACCTTTAATATTGTTATATACAAGGATGAGGATTGGTGAATTGTCAAAGCTAAAAATTTATGATGTAGATTTAAATGAAAAAATAATGATAATAATGCAATCAAAGACAAAAGCAGGAACATGTAGACAAATACCAATACATGATAAAATCATTGAAATATTAAGAGAAAAAGCACAAAATACAAACGATTATTATTACTCTATTCCTAAACTTAATTTATTTCGTAGATTTAAACAAGTATTAACCATTTAAACATCAATCACTGCCCCCACGAGTGTCGACATACGTTCAGAAGCAGATTGGACGAAGCTAACGCCAATAAAAAGTGTATCAATTTGTTAATGGAACACAAGTCATAAGATGTTGGCACTCAAGTTTATACTCATAAAAATATTGATTACTTACGGCAAACTATAGCACTATTAAAATAAAAAAAACATTTTATTAGTAACATACTAGTTACAAAAACCGTTAAAAATCCTTTATTTAAAGGTCTTTATATTGTTTCAATAAACAATAATTTCATAATAAAAGTGAACCCTTCAGTTGATTATCCAACTTTCTAGGATCACTTCATCATTAATCATTTTTAATATAAACATCCCGAGGCTTAGAACCTTGAGCAGGACCAATGACACCCATAGCCTCTAATTGATCAATCATTCTAGCCGCTCGATTATAACCAACACTAAAGCGACGCTGCAGTAATGAAGTAGACGCTTTTTGACAATCAATAACAAATTGTTTAGCTTCTTCAAATAGTGGATCATCGGTAATATCAACAAATCCATCAGCACTACCTTCATTACTCAAGTTAAAAAACTGTTCATCATAAACAGGCTTCATTTGTTTTTTAGCAAACTCAACCACTCTACTAACTTCATCATCAGCCACAAATACACCCTGAATTCTAATTGGATGCGGTTCACCAATTGGCTGATACAACATATCACCATAACCAAGTAAACGCTCAGCCCCAGTAACATCTAAAATAGTCCGAGAATCAGTTCCACTAGAAACAGCAAATGCGATACGCGAAGGAATATTAGCCTTAATTACCCCCGTAATAACATCAACCGACGGTCTTTGAGTAGCAACAATCAAATGAATACCAGCCGCTCTAGCTAACTGCGTAATCCGTTGTATCGATGCTTCAACCTCTTTATTAGCCACCATCATCAAATCAGCTAACTCATCAATAATAACCACAATATAAGGCATTTTATTTAAATTATTGATTACTGCCTTCTCATTATAACCAGCAATATTTCTAGCACCAACCATTTGAAAAGCCGAATAACGCTCTTGCATTATATTAACAACAATATTCAATGATCTAGAAGCTTCCAAAGCATCAGAAATAACTGGTGCTATTAAATGAGGGATATCATTAAAAATCGCAAACTCAACTTTCTTTGGATCAATTAATAGTAATTTAACATCCGCAGGATTAGTATTCATAACTAACGAAGTAATAATCCCATTAACACACACCGACTTACCAGAACCAGTCGCACCAGCAATTAATAAATGGGGCATTTTATTAATCTCACCATATACAGGCTTACCCATTAAATCTTTACCCAACATCATTAACAACTGACTATTTGTATATTTTTCATCAACATTTTTAGCCAAATCATACATCCTAACCGGAATCATCTCAACATTAGGAATTTCGACACCAACCGCATTTCTACCAGGAATTGGCGCCTCAATTCTTAAATCTTTAACCGCCAACTCCATCATAATATTGTCAGCTAAAGAATTAAACCTAGAAACCTTAATGTTTGAATCTAAACGCAATTCAAATTTAGTAACAGCAGGGCCTATATGAGTAGATAATAAAGTAGTAGGAACACCAAATCTATCTAAAATATCAACAAGTTTCTTACCACGATCACTAGCAGCAGCCTCATTAGCATTAGAAATACGATTTTTAACCGCCTTATCCAATAAATTGATAGAAGGCAAAATGTATTTAGAACTATCATTAACATTTTTTACTTTACTAACTGTTTCAAAAGTAACATCCTGTTCTAAAACACTAGCACCCATGTTACTAGCAAACTGCGGTTGATTATCATCAACCTTAACTAAATCGTCACTAGTATCATCATGCTTCAACAGCTTAATTTTAGGCTTTTCATTTTGAACAGAAACATCTTTATCACTGCGCTTTAAAGTTAATTTATTAAAATCAATTTTTGGAGGGCGCACTTTATTTAACACTTTAGAAGGAGATAAATCAATATTTATATCACGAGGTGGTTTTTGGACATATTCTTTGGCATAATGATAAAAACATAATAATACACCAATCAAAATCAAAAATAAAATCAAAAATAAACTACCCCAATAATCTAGTAAAGAAGAAAATAAAGCAAACAAAGCCTGACCCAAAAGTCCCCCATAACTATTAGCATTTTTAAATAATATTGAATAAATATTATCAAAATAGCGACTAAAACTAGTAAATCCTGAAACATTTGGGCTATAAATCCAAGCTAATAAAGATATGAAACTTAAAAATAAAATTATCCCTCCAATAATTTGGAATTTATTAAAAATTAATAATTGTCGTTTGAAAATAATAATGATTGATAATAATATAAATAAGATGAAATAAAAAATCTGAAATTGTCCCAATAATAAACCAACTAAATTATTTATAAAATTACCAACATCACCAAATCTAAACAAGCCAATAAATGAAATTAAAATAGTAATTAAACATGAAAATAAAATAGTTATACTAAATGTTGCATTTTTACTCTTTGATTTAGCCAACTAAATCCCTCCCTCACTTAAATTAATTTCACTAATAACTGGCAATACTATCGGTTTTTTACCAGTACGCTTAAATATAAATTTATTAACTAATTCTCTAGCATTATTTCGACACTCAATATTATCATACCTATTTTCTTCTCTAGCCTTATCAATAACCGACTCTAAAATTTTGCCACACTCTTCTATAATATCATTGGCATCTTTTAAATAAATAACACCCCGAGACTGAACATCTGGCCCACCAATAATCTTTTTAGTTTTAAAATCTAAAACAACACCAATTATAATTGCGCCTTCATTAGCCAAAATTTGACGATCACGCATAATTAGTCCTAAAGAATCTAAAGAACTTTGGCCATCAATTAAAACATTAGCTGCCTTAATATAATTAGCACTATTATTAAATTTACCATCAATAAACTCAGCAATTTGGCCATTATCTAGCACAATAATATCATGCGCTAAATAGCCTTTTTCTAAAGCAATATTTGCATTCTCAAGCAAAAAGCGATAACCACCCTTTATCGGAATATAATATTTAGGCTTCAATAAAGAAATCATCATCTTTAAATCTTCACAAGACGGATGCATTGTATAATATTTTTGTCGAGACAAACTTATAACCTTTACCCCCTCTTTATACAATTCATCTTCCATCGAAGAAGCCTCTTTCTCGCACCCCTGAATAACCGGAGAAGCAACAATAACTAAATCATTAGCACACAAAGAAACTTGTGTATTTTCCCTACTAGCAATTGATTGCATTAACCTAAAAACTTTAGGACCCTGTTCCGCCACTATAACTATTACATCTTGACGATCTTGTAACTGATCAGCACTTAAAATTAGTTTTTTAGGAAATGTATAATATTTTAAAGAAGATAAATAATTAACCAATTTTAAAATATACTCATTAACGAAAAATACTGGCCTTTTTTTAGCAATAGCACAATCCAAAACTTCTAACAATCTAAAAATATTTTGTTGGTATAAAGTAACAAAAACACGACCATTAGCCTTTTCAATCAAAGGTAATAAAGTATCTTTAGTTCTATGATTTGGTGACGTAAAACCAAAACGAGCAGCCGTTTTAGATTCAGTCAATAAAGCAAATACACCTTTTTTACCAATCTCAGAAATTTCATTAATATCATTAGAAAAAGCTGGCCGGCTAATATCAAAATCCATAATATACTCACTAGCATAAACTATATATCCATGCTTAGTTTCAATAGCCAAACCAATTTGATCACACATTGAATGAGTTAAAGAAAAACTTCTAATTTTAATACCATCAACATTAAAGACACCTTTTCTTTTAATTCGATTTAATTTAATGTCTTTCAACTTATGTTCTTTAATTAAATCATTAATTAAACAAATTGTAAAAGGAGTAGCAAATACAGGAATATTTAATACTTTTAATAAATATGGCAAGCCACCAACAACATCATCATGACCATGGGTAATAATAATCCCAACTACCCGATCACGATTTTCTAACAAATATTGAAAATCACAAATAATACACTCAACACCTAATTGACTAGCTTCAGGATATTTTAAACCACAATCAATAATTAAAATTTTATTATTGATTTCTATTAAAAGCATATTTCTGCCATCTTCATCTAGACCACCAAGTGCCATAATTTTTATATTATCCATTCAATCACTCCTTAACTAACTCACCAGATAAAAACCAAGTTTTAACATTAGTAATCTTTACTTTAACTATATCACCAACAGCACAATCATCACCAACAAAATTAACTAATTTTTGATGACGACTATAACCCGACCAAACGTTTTCATCTTTTTTAGACGGACCATCAACTAAAACCTCAACAATTTGATTTAAATATTTTTGATTATTCATTAATGCATATTTCTTAACTAAATTATTTAAATTATATAATCTATCTTTTTTAGTCTCAGAATCGATATCATCTGGCATTAATGCAGCTGGAGTACCAGAGCGTGGAGAAAAAATAAATGTATAAGCATTGTCATATTGACAATAGTCAAATACTTCTAATGTTTTTTCAAAATCCTTGTCACTTTCATTAGGAAAACCAACAATAATATCAGTAGAAACAGCACAATCAGGAATTAATTTTTTAATTTTATCATATAATTCAATATATTCTTTCACTGTATAACGTCTAGCCATTTTAGACAATATACTATCAGAACCACTTTGTAATGGTAAATGAATATATGGCATGATGTTATCATATTTAGCAATCACTTCAATCATTTTATCGCTAAAATTCCAAGGATGTGAAGTAGTAAATCTAATTCTATTAATACCAGTCAATGCTACTTGCTCTAATAAATAAGCAAACCCGTCTTCCATATTTAAATCTTTACCATAAGCATTAACATTTTGTCCTAATAAAGTAACTTCTTTAAAACCTTTATCCTTCAAATCTAGTACTTCTGTTAAAATATCATCAACTAAGCGACTACGCTCTTTCCCTCTAGTAAAAGGAACTATACAATATGTACAAAACTTATCACACCCATACATAATATTTACCCATGCTTTATGTTTGCCAAAACGAGAAACTGGTAAATTTTCAACAATATCTCCTTCTTGAGAATATACTTCAACCGTTTTCTCTTTAGATAAGTAAGCATGTTCTAATAATGTCGGCAATCTATGAATATTATGCGTACCAAAAATCAAATCCACTTGTGGATAAGTTTTTAAAATCTTTTGAACTATAACTTCTTCCTGTACCATACAACCACAGACACCAATAATTAAATCTGGATTTTGGACTTTTAAATGCTTTAGTTGACCAATTTCACCAAATACTTTATTATTCGCATTCTCACGAATCGAACATGTATTTAATAAAATTACATCTGCTTCTTTTTCATCAGAAGTAGCAACATAATTCATACTTTCTAATAAACCTGCTAATGTTTCTGAATCTCTTTCATTAGCTTGACATCCATATGTCCGAATATAATATTTTTTATAACTGCCTAATAACTGTTGGCTTTCACTTAAATTAACATCACGAATAATGTTAACTTTATCACGATGCCTAGCACGAGCCTTATTTAAAGAAGGCAAAACCCATTTATCTTTTGTATTCATAATCCCACCTAAAAATCAGAAATAGCCAGAGCATTACTCTAGCTATATAAAATAACTTTAAAAATTATAACAAATATTTATAAATAATTCAATTTACTAAACATCCAATAATTTAGTAACCGCCTCAATAAAGGCCTCAAGCACTTTAATTCTAGCATATTTTTTATCATTACCAGCAATTAAAATCCAAGGAGCATAGGCTTTATTAGTCCTTTCAACCATCTCATCCATAACTTTAACATAATCATCATATTTATCATGATTACGCCAATCTTCATCAGTTAATTTGTAAGATTTCTCCGGATTATTTTGGCGATCCATAAATCTTAAATATTGTTCTTGTTTTGAAATACAAATTAAAAATTTTAAAACTAAAGTATTTTGATCACTCAAACTTTTTTCGAAATCATTAATTTCTTGATAAGCCTGCCTAGTACGATATAAAGGTGTAAACTGCTCTAATCTTTCAACCATAACCCTACCATACCAACTACGATCATAAATAGTTAAATGACCTGCAGCAGGCAATGTTTTATAAAAACGCCATAAATAATGATGATTAAGTTCTTCTTTACTAGGAGCAGCCGTAGTAGCCACTTTTACCATTCTTGGATCCATATATCTAACTAATCGCTTAATAGATCCCCCTTTACCAGCCGCATCAGTCCCTTCAAAAACCACGATCGCTCGCTTATTAGAACTATATAGTCGATATAATAAATCTGCCGCTTGTTTTTGTAAAACTTCTAATTTACTATCATATTCTTCTAAAGTAATAGATTTATTTAAATCAATATTAGATACTGGAAAATGTGATAAAGGCGATAAATATACACTAGGCTCACTACGATCACGCTGAAAATGAATATCTAACATATTATTAACACTCATCAATACAAACCGAGAAGCTGATTTCAAATCATCTGTCATCACTAAATGCCATGGACATTTAGCATTTGCTGAAGCAGTTAAAACTCTCTCAAAATGATTTAAATACTTATTATATTTTTCAAGCTGTAATGCGTCTTGATGATCGCTAAAAAAATGTAAATCAGGATGTTTTTCTAACTGACTAACCCTTTTTTTCATAGTCTTTTTACTTTGAACTAAAAAGAATTTTACAACTACAGTATTATCTTGTAATAATAAATTTTCAAAAAATGCTAGATCATTAACTTTTTTAATTAATTCATTATCTTTAATTTTTAAATCATTAAACAATTCATAATAAAAAGAACGATCATAAATAGTAATACTACCAACTTGAGGTAAATCTAAAGCAAATCTTCTTAAAAACGGATATTTTTTTTCATCTTTACTAGCAACATCAAACGACAAAACATTTAAATATCTAGGATCTAATTCTCTAATCAAATCTTTAATAATCATAGCCCGACCACTCGATTCAAAACCATCTAAAAGAATTACTAAAGAACTTTTATCATCAGCTAGCTGCCTTTGTTTTTTAGCCAATAATTTACCTAACTCACTCCGCTTTTCACTATCAACCTCTAAATTAGACATTGATTCCATAAATTCTTTTAACATATGTAATTACACCCCTGCTTATAATCAATTAATAATTTGTTATACCAGTCTAATATTTTTATAAAAACACTAATGTCCAACTGCTTTGAATAATTTTGTTTAAAAGCTTTAACAAAAGCAACAAAATCATTAGAAAAACGTCCGTTAATTTCTAAAAAGCGATCAACAAAAACTAATACATATTTTTGAGAAAAATCTAATAAATCAGCAACTGTTTTTATATTATCTTTAGCAACCATAACT
>JAEWIH010000096.1 GCA_023387245.1 Bacillota bacterium
TTTTTTGGCCAGTATATTTCATAGTAGCAACAACTTGATCTAAACTAACTCTATTTAATTTAACATTACTAATAGTATTTGCCATTAAACAAGAATCAATTGCTCTTAAAGCAGCAGCACTATTGCGTTCAATACAAGGAATTATTACATAACCAGCAACTGGATCACACGTTAATCCTAAATGATGTTCCATAGCAATTTCAGCCGCATATTCAATTTTATCAATATCATAACTAGATAAGCTCATAATCATAGCAGCCCCCATAGCACAAGCAGCACCAACTTCTGCCTGACATCCTCCTTCTGCACCCGAAACTGTCGCATTAGTTTTAATTACATTACCAATAACCCCAGCAATCATTAAACCATCAATTAATTTATTAATATCAATCCCTTTATCATAATAGTAATAATATAATAATGAAGCCATAACTCCAGCAGATCCACATGTTGGAGCAGTAACGACTTGTCCTAAAGTCGCATTTTCTTCCATAGTAGCATAAGCATAAGCCATAACTTTTATTCTATCTTTTTCACTATCAATAGTATTTTCTACTTGGTTATAGATTTTTGCTGCTACACGCGGCATATTTAGCGGTCCAAGCAAATAGCCGCTAGTATTTAAACCTTTACTAACTGAATTAATCATCGCATGAAAAATATCAGTTAAATGTTTGCGAATATTTGGTTCATAATATAAAACATAATCAACTAAACTAAAACCTTTTTCTAAACAAAAATCTTTAATCTCCGCAAAAGAAGTTTGCGGATAAATCTTTTTTTGAAAATCAAAACTTTGATTTAATATTTTAATTGAACCACCACCAATAGAATAAACAACCCATTCTTCTAATTCTTTTTGACAATTATCAAATCCTTTAATAATTAAACCATTTGGAAAAGGATATTGCCATTCTAATTTAAAAAAAACATCACAATTTATTGGTTTAGCACACAATTTAATAGCATGATCAGTAAAATGACCTTTGCCGGTCAATGACAACGAGCCATATAAAAAAACTTGTAAATAATTAGTTTGAGGATATTTTTCTAAATACAATTTAACTGCTCTTTGAGGAGCAATAGTATGTGAACTACTAGGCCCAGAGCCTACTTTAAACATTTCTTTAAGACTTTCCATAAATACCTAACCCTAACATTAATTTTTCAAAAGCTAATTTTTTATCTAATCGCCCATTTTTCACTAAAAAATCAACTTTTTTTATTAACATAATCCATTTTTTACATTTATTTATATTAAAATTCAAAACCATTTTATTAGATAAAAACCAATAATATTTATCACTAATATTCAAATTTAAACAAATATCTTTTTGATTAAAACCCGCTTTTTGTAATAACAAAACTTGAAATAAAGTATTAATTTTTTTCGCAATCAAATAAATCACTCCATAATACTCTTGCTTATTTTTATTAAAGTAATAAATACTACTTAATATTTTATCAACATTACTATCAATAATATGTTGACTTAAATCTAAAAAATTAATTTCACTATTATCATCTAAACATAATTTAGCTAAATCTAAATCTATCGATTGTTCATACAATACTAATTTAGACTTAACTTGATTTAAATGATTATAATCTTTAATATTATCCTCAAAATAATTTAGAGCACTATTATCAATTTTAATATTATTTTCATCACAGAAATTAATTATTTGGCTTTTAAAATCATTATTTTCTTTATTTAAATTAACAACTTCAACATTATTAGCCAGTCTCTTATACCATTTTAATTTAGTATCTATTTTTTCATTAAAATAAAAAATAATTATTTTATCATTACTATCGTGATTTAGAATTATATCTTGTTGATTATTATCAACTTTATTAATTATTTGATTAATATTATTAATGATAATTATTTTATTACTATTAAATATATCAAAGCTGATTAGAGTTTCGATTAATAAATCAACATCATTTTTCGATTTCAAAAAATCGTATTTTTCAATATTATCTATATTAAAATTTTGGCTAGATAACCATTGTTCAAAGGCAAAAACGTCATCCGCAAATACTATTTTCTTCATGCGATAATTATATCATTTTTATAATAAATTTAAATATAAACTTTTTAATTATTTTCTAAATATAAATTTATAGCGATTAGTAAAAAAATGTAATCCATTACCTCTAAATTCTAATACAATATCATTATCTAAATATGTTTCTAATGTCATAATTTCTAAATCTAGTAATGTTTTCTTAGTTTCAAAATGAGGATGATTATATACTTTAGGATCACTACTAATTATCCCAAAACAATCTCTATTACACATTTCAGATAAAAATACTTTATCTGAAGATGTTTTAGAACCATGATGCCCTAGCTTTATAATATCCACTTTTTGACTAAATTCATCTAAAATATCACGCTCAACTTCTTTACTAGCATCACCTAAAAATAACAATTTAAAATCATTAATTTTATTATAAATAATTATTGAATTATCATTATCATTATTATATGTCTTATTCATTAACAAGTAATCAAATTCAAATATTTTAGGTTTTTTTACTTCATTTTTATTAGATGCATAGTATTCAACTTTATAATCACTAAGTAAATTAAAAACATTACCATTATGATCATTATCATTATGAGTAGTAATTAACTGATTTATTTTATAAATACCATATTTATCTAAAACCTGTTTTAAATCTCGATATGCACTAGGCTTTCCTGTATCTAGTAAAATCACTTCTTCCAAATACGGACTTATAAATAACTGACTATCTCCTTGTCCAACATTAATAAAAATTATTCTAGTATATGGATAAAAATATATTAAACTATACCCTGCTAAAAATAAAAACATAATTATGATTATTTTTTTAAAATTAAATCTACTAATAACAATGAGTAAAACTATTAAAACATTAATATATATCGATAATTGACCTTTCAAATTGATTACATATAAATTACTACTAAAAATATCAAAATCAAAACCAATCCATGCTAACCAAAAATAAATACCACTAATATATTTAAAAAAATTATATCCAAATAAAGTAACAATATTTACGTTCATTAAATAGTAACTTTGCAATAACCAGCTTAAAATGATTCTTTTAAGCTTAATATATTTTTTATCAAAAGATATAAATGATACTAAACGCATAATAAATGGATATATAAAGGCTAATTGTTCAATTGCTGTTGGAAAAATAAATAAAATTATGATCATTTCAATAAATATTGATTGCTTATATTTTTTAAAGCACATAGTTAATATTTTTCTAAGCAAAATGAATCGATAGCCAAAAATAATTAATAAAAAAGTAATTAATACTATTTCGATATATTTAGTAATGTTTTGATTAAATTTTTTATTTAAAATACTAATTAATACATAAAAACCGCCAGATATAAATATGCCACTACTTAAAATAAACCTAAAATAAATATTAACATCTCTAAATCCTTTATAATATAATTGTTTAGCAATTAAAGGTAAATTACTAATCCATTGATATAAAAATGCATGAAAATCACTAAAATAAACATTTTTAATATTACTAAATTTAACAATCCCTACTAAACCATCAATATTATCAAAACTTTCTACTAAATGATAATTGGCACTAAATACCTGGCCAATTTTTAGATCATCCAATTTACAAAAAGCTCTAGATACTAAATTAGCACATAAATTATCACTAACCTTTATCCATAAAGAATTCAAAATATTAATATCTATCAATACTCTAACAAAAAATAATCCGCCTATTATACATAATATTAGTTTTTCCCATTTTCTAATCGGTAATAATAAAAATAAAATTAAGACGATAAATCCCCAAAATATATTTTTAATAGTAATTAGTAATAAAATTAATAATAAAAATACTATAGACATATATCATCCTTAATTTTATTAAATTTATTTGGTCCAATAGTTTTAACTAATAATAAATCTTCTTTTACATAAAAATGACGTTTATTTCTAAATTCAATTATTAACTGTGCACTTTTTTCGCCAATTCCATTTAATTTAATTAATTCTTCTACACTAGCACTATTAATATTGATACACTTTTTTTCTTTTATATTTAAAACTATTTTTTCATTATCTATTAATGTTTTATTTTTATCCAATTTATCAAAATCAACATCATGATCAATAATATTTATTAAATTAATTATTTCTCTAACTTTAGTTCTAATGGGAACTAATAAATTTTGTTCTTTATCTTTATAATTAACATATACATTAATTTTTTTAGGTAATAAATCTAAATTAGTATACTGAACTGGATTAATATATAAAAATAAAAAAATAATGAATACTAAACAAGTAATTAATTTCATAATACCTCTTATTTATAGTATTCATTATTTTAAAAATATTACTAAAAATTCTCTGGTTTTTCTAATAAAAAGTAAATACAAGCAAATGGAGCAATTCTAATATTTAAATATTGATTAAAATTATGCATATTACCTTCATGAGTAAATAAAGGTTCAAAATTACACATATTACATCCATTATAAATATCTTTTTCAGAATTAATAAGTTCTATATATTCACCAGCATATGGAACCCCTATTTTATAATCTTCATATGAGATTGGTGTCATATTTAAAATACAAACAATAACAAAATCCTCATCCTCTCTTACAAAAGAAAATATTGATTGTGAATTGTTGTTTGGATCTATCCAATAAAATCCCCGACTATCATAATCATAACAATATAAACATGAATAATATTTATAAATTAAATTTAGATCTCTAAAATATCTTAAATAAGCACTATGAATTGGATATTCTAATAATTCAAAATCAACTGCTCTAGACTCAGACCATTCATTAAAACTACCAATTTCATTGCCCATAAAATTCAGCTTTTTACCTGGATGAGCAAACATATAGCCCATTAAATTTCTTAATTGAGAAAATTTTTGATCATAATTTCCCCATAATTTATTAATAATCGAACCTTTCATGTGCACAACTTCATCATGACTAAAAGGTAATAAGAAACGATCAGAATAATAATATAGCATTGAAAAAGTAATTAATTGATGATGAAAAGATCTATGAATTGGATCTAATTTATAATATCTCAATGTATCATTCATCCAACCTAAATCCCACTTATAATCAAACCCTAAACCATATTCAAACGTCGGCTTAGTTACACCAGAAAAATCACTAGAATCTTCAGCAATTAACATAACATTAGGAAATTTTGAAGACAAATAATAATTACTTCTTCTTAAAAAATCTAAAGCTCCTTCATTTTCACCGCGATTTTTATTACCATCCCAATGTAATAAATGAGCAATAGCATCAAATCTTAAACCATCAAT
The DNA here is from genome assembly GCA_023387245.1 of Bacillota bacterium. Taxonomy (GTDB): domain Bacteria; phylum Bacillota_I; class Bacilli_A; order Erysipelotrichales; family Erysipelotrichaceae; genus DUUI01. The sequence continues at coordinate 5,350 of JAEWIH010000096.1, forward strand.
ATGAAACATATCGCACCAGAAAGCAAAACTTGACATTAAAAAGCTTCTAACACATTCATCCCATAAATTAAAATTTAAAGTACCCCAATTATTGTTAGCATCATGTTCATTAGGATATTCAAATACTGGTTGTCCATCAAAATATGATAATCCATGACTATCTTTAACAAAATGAGCAGGAACAACATCTAAAATAACTCCAATATTATTTTGATGACAAACATCAATAAAATATTTTAATTCATCAGGAGTACCATATCGAGAAGTAACCGCATAATAGCCAGTAGCTTGATATCCCCAAGAACCATCAAATGGATGTTCATTAATTGGCATTAATTCAATATGCGTAAAACCATTATCTTTAACATAAGGAATTAAATCATTAATCCATTGATCTAGAGTCAACCATTCACCTTGATAATTACGGCGCCATGAACCTAAATGGCATTCATAAATACTCATCGGCTTGTCAAAATTTTTATCACGAATTTTCATCCATTTTTTATCATTCCACTTATATTTTTTTAAATTATAAGTGATCGAAGAAGTTTTAGGTCTAAGTTCGGAAAAATAACCAAAAGGATCAGACTTTTCAATCCAATTACCATCAGCAGTCTGAATCGAATATTTATATAATGCATATTGTTTAACATTAGCAATAAAAATTTTCCAAACACCACGATCATCAATTTTTTTTAACCAATGACGATTACCATCCCAATCATTAAAACTACCTTTAACTTGAACATTCATTGCATGAGGAGCATATACAACAAACTCTACCCCATTCCTAACAAAATGAGCTCCAAAAAATTTATACGCCTCAATACAATGCCCTTTAAAAAAATCATCTATCAATGAATTAAAATCTATCATAAAATCACCTTTAATCTATTATCAACATCTTTTTTCATATTTAATAATTTTTGATCAGCTAAATTAGCATCACTAGCAATAATTCCATAATAAAATTTACACTTTGGTTCTGTACCTGATGGTCTAATAGCTAACCAACTACCATCTTCTAAATAAAATTTTAAAACATCAGAAATCGGAAACTCTAACTTTAAAACTTGATTATTTACATACGATTTAGCTATCGAATAATCATCATATTTAGTAACTTTAAAACCATTTAATTCACTAAATGGACATTCTCTTAATGAAGTCATAATCTTTTTCATTTTATCTAAACCATCAATACCACTCAAAGTCAAAGAAACAGTTTCTTCAAGATGATAACCTATTTTATCAAATATATTATTTAAAACATCAATTAATGATAATCCTTGCGATTTATAATAACAAGCCGCTTCAGCAAGCATTAAACATGCTTGTAATGCATCTTTATCACGAACAAAATCTTGTAATAAATATCCATAAGATTCTTCATAACCCATTATAAATTTTTTGTCATTAGCTTTTTCAATTTTTTCACCAATAAACTTAAATCCAGTCAATGTTTTTTCACAGTCTATACCATATAGTCTAGCAACTTTTTCACCAGCATCACTAGTAACAATAGTATTATAAATAATTCCATTATTAGGCAAAATATTGTTTTCTTTTAAAGAGGATAATATGTATTCTAATAAAATATTACCTCCTTGATTACCAGTTAAATAGTGATAAGAGGAATTATGTTTAACAACAATCCCCATTCTATCAGCATCAGGATCTGTGGATAAGACAATATCAGCATCAACTTCTTTTGCTAGTTCAATAGCTTTATTAAAAGCCTTTTTATCTTCTGGATTTGGGGATAATGTATTAGTAAAATTTGGATCAGGCATTATTTGATCTTTAACTAAGACAACTTGATAACCAGCTGTTTTTAAAATATTATATAACAACGGATAAGCGCTACCGTGTTGAGGAGTAAATACAATTTTTAAATTTGATGTATTTAAATTTGAACGCAATCTTATACTTAATATTGCATCCATATAAGCTTTATCAATTTCATCATCAACAAAATGAATTAAAGATTTTTGATGATCATTAATACTAAAATCAACATCTAATTCATTTTCTATTTCATTAACATAATTAATGACTTTAGTAATTTTATCAGGCGTTAATTGACAACCCGTTTTATCATATACTTTATAGCCATTATATTCTTTAGGATTATGAGAAGCAGTAATAACAATACCGCCACTAGCATTCAAATATCTAATAGCAAAGCTTAATTCTGGAGTAGGCCTTAAACTAGAAAATATATAAGTTTCAATTCCGAATTTAGCATTTACTTGAGCACAAATTAAAGCAAACTCTTTTGAACAGTGGCGATTATCGTAAGCAATAACAACTTTAGGAACTTGATCATTTAAACTTAAAATATATTTAGCATAGCCACAATTAGCCCTAGCAATAGTATAAATATTGATTCTATTTGGGCCAACGCCCATCAATCCCCGCATACCAGCTGTCCCAAATTCTAAACTCGCACCAAAACATTCTTTTAATTCTGAATCAGATAATAAATCTAATTGGGCTTTTAATTCTGGAACAAGATTACTGGCATTTTTCCATCTATTTAAACTGTCCATATTCATTACCTCTTCTTTACTAAATTATAACAAATTTTTTAATAATTTAATAATTAAAATAAGCTCGATCAAAAAAAGGAAGCTTTAGTGCTTCCTTAAAATATATAATCTAAACTTATAGTATTAAATAAATACTAACAACACAAAATTAACTATAAATAATAATGAAGAAATTAATAATATCGGGTTAAGTTTATTATATTCTTTCTTTAAAAGCTTAACTAAACAATAAAATATAAAACCTGTACCAATACCATAAGAAATACTATAGCATAAGCTCATAAATAAACCAGCAAAAAAGCAAGGTATCGCTTCTTCTAAATTAGTCCATTCGATATCAGCAAAAGAAGCTACCATCATACAACCAACAGCAACTAAAGCAGGAGCAGTAGCACTTGATGGAATTGCACTAACAAAATCAGCAAAAAAAGTACTTAAAGCAAACAATATTGCTACAACTACCGATACTAATCCAGTTCTGCCTCCTACACCAATACCAGCAGCTGATTCGACATAAGTAGTAGTGTTAGATGTACCAAAAATAGCACCTATTGACGTAGCAACAGCATCAGCACATAATGCTTTATCCATCTTTGTTTTAATACCACGGCTATTTTCCATAGCTTGCTCATCTTCTTTAGAAAAAATACCACTTCTTCGACCAGTACCAATAAATGTACCTATCGTATCAAAAGTATCACTTAAACTAAAAGATAAAATAGTTATTAATACTAGAGGTAATTTAGAAACATCATTAAATAAAGATACTAAACCTTTATCAGTAAAAATTACACCAAACGTTTTAGGTAAATCATTTAATGCTGATGTAAAAGAAACTGTATCACCTAATTGTGTTAATCCAAACGGAATACCTATTAAAGTAGTAACAATGATCGAAATAAAAATAGCACCTTTTACTTTTAAAATTAATAAAATAAAAACTAAAAATAATCCGAATAAAAATAATAACATGCTTGGCTGATTAAAAACAGAAAGACTAGGTACACCTGCACTAAAATTAATTAATCCGGCATTTAAAAAACCGATGTATGCTATAAAAACCCCAATACCTGCACCTATAGCATTTTGTAAACTATTAGGAATAGCTTTAATAATATATTTCCTAATATTAGTGACTGTAATTATAATGTTAATTAATCCACATAAAAACACCATCGATAAAGCTTGTTGCCAACTAAATTCCAAACTAAAACATACAGTAAAAACAAAAAAAGCATTTAACCCCATTCCCGGTGCTTGCGCATAAGGAACATTAGCAAATAACCCCATAATTAATGTACCTATTATACTTGAAATAATGGTGGCTAAAAATACAGCCCCCCACGGCATCCCAGTTTTCGATAATAATCCTGGATTAACAGCGATTATATATGCCATCGCAAAAAATGTCGTGATACCAGCCAAAACTTCAGTTCTAAAGTTTGTGCCGTTTTCAGACAGTTTAAAAAAACTTTTCATGTCCAAAGACTCCTTTCTATATGATTCCGATTAAACAAGAAGCATATAAAAAGCTTCTCATAGTACAGATATTTACGGTATCTGTGTAGAAACTCCTTCACCATATTAGAAGGATTATACGGAACATGCGATGATTATAACTTAATTTTTTTTAAAAATAAATAGCTTGTAAAAAATTTTTTAAAATGGTGCACCAAATGGGACTTGAACCCATACAGTATATACTACACGCCCCTCAAGCGTGCGCGTCTACCTATTCCGCCATTGGTGCAGTTCACTATTAAATTATCATATTAAACAACAAAATTCAATCATTAAAAATAAATTATATTATATTGACAACTTTTATAAAATTTATAAAGATTATTAAATATATAAATGTTATAACTATTATTTTAGTTCATTATTTTTAAGAATTTGTGTTTTTTAAAAAGTTATGAGATAATTATAAATATGAGGTATATATAATGGAAAAATTAAAATTGTTTTCAACGAAATTATTATATAAAGGGATTTTGAATTTATTATTATTTATATTAACAATTGTTTCTACAATTGCTTTTGTATTCTTTTTATTTAGTTCATTTAAATTAAGTCAAGACAGTTTGATTTATGCTATTAATCAAAACGGTTCATATCAGCCTACTTATACTGCCTTTTCTAAAACTTTTTTAATTTTATTTTGTCTTACTATTTCAACTATTATAATTATTATAATGTATGTATTAGCTTTAAATAATTTAAATATTAAACTTTTAAAAGCTAAAATCCAATTTAAACTAGCAATCTTAAATCAAATATTATTTTTTATTTTATATGCTTTTAATTTCAACATTTTAAATAATGTTAATCAATTAAATAATTATACTCAATGTCAACAAAGTACTAATGCTAATTCTTCTTTTTGTCAAGCAATATTAAAACTAAATACTCCTGAAACTAGTATTTCTAATATTGGTAAATATTATCAACTATTTATATTCATTATTGCTGGCATATGTTTATTTATTTTAATATCAAATATTTTTACACTAATAACTTTTTTTAAAAAAATGAAAGGTAATATTAAACATGCAACAGTTTAATTCAATATTTAAAAAATATTTTTATTATTTTGAATTTATTAATCCAATAATTATTTTAATTCTAACAATTATTAACTTCTTATTTATATCAATTAATACAATTGTCAAATTTAATAACCAACTTAATTCTATAATTTTAATATTTATTTTAATATTTTCATTAATATGTATTTTTATTTCTATAATATCTATAATTGTTTTTATTATTTTAAATACATTATTAGAAAATGTTAAAAAACCAATTCCTTACTTATTAATTACTACTAACATATTATTTTTAATACTAGGCTTACATTTATTACCACTAACATCCTATTTGTTTGAATTTAGTTTTAATTTGGATCCTTTTAAATCATTATTAACTCAATTTGAATATGTAATAAAAATTAATATTTTCCAATATTATTTACTAATTTGGTCTCTATTAATTACAACTATTCCAACTTTATTACAAGTTTTAAAAAACAAAAAAATATTTAGTATAAAAAGATAACAGGATATTACTATCCTGTTTTTTATAATAGATTTTAAACTAAACATAATATACTTAACATCGCCAATGAAGCAGTTTCACTACGTAAAATATTATTAGTTAATAAATAATTATTTAAATGATTAATACTCTTTAAATATAAATGTTCTTGTTCACTAAACCCACCTTCACATCCAACAACTATTGCTATGTTATGAATATTTTTTAATTCTTCTAAATCAAATCTTTTATTAGAAGTTTCATCTAACATAATAATACTATCAAACTGTTGATAATTTATACTACTAAATTTTTTAAAGTATTCAATTTTAGGTATAGTAATTCTTCTCGATTGCATTGATGCATTCTTAACAATCGTTTGCCATCTATTTAACTTTTTATTAATTTTATTCACATCTAATTTAACAACACTATAATCACTCTCAACTAAAATAATATTATCTACACCTAATTCAGTTGCTTTCATTAATAAAAAATCTAATTTATCATTTTTAATTAATGCACTAATTAATGTTTTAGTCACCACTTGATTAAAACTTTTTAATAATTTTAAATCACTAACAATAAAACTATTTGGCAATATATCAACTATTTTACCAATATATAAATGTTTTTGATCTGAAATTTGAATAAAATCATCTTTTTTAGCACGCAAAGAATTAACTATATGATTATAATCATCACCACAAATAACAATCTTTTCATTTATTTTATCTACAAAACAATGAAACATATTACTTCACCAACCAATCATTTAATTTAATTAACTGCTCGTTATTATGATCAATAATAATCTTATTTCTAAAATCAAAATCTAGATTATTTAAAATTCTTCTATCAACAATATCATCCTTATTAGCCAATAAGTCAATATTTTCATCATTTAATAAAAATCTTAAGAAATTATTAATAATCACTTTATGCTTACTATTTTTTG
>JAEWIH010000064.1 GCA_023387245.1 Bacillota bacterium
CTCCATATTTAGCTAACTGTAACTTTTGAGCAATTTCTTCAACCATAAAATAAGAACGAGAACTAGCAATAACCAATTTATAGCCACGTTGCTGAGCATCAATCAATCCTCTAGTCGTCCTTTCTAATAATTGTTTTTTATTAGTCAATAACGTTCCATCTAAATCACAAATAATTCCTTTTATCATAAAATAAACTTTACCCCTTTAGGAACAACTTTTACATCAACATCTTTCATTTTATACAACTCACCATCTAAAGCCATCAGTATCGGTTTCTTGTTTTCTATTTTAAAACTTTTAGCTTGATAATAAACAACTTGTTTTAAACCTAAATGTTGGCCTTTTTTATATTTAGGCATTAATTTTAAAATATCGAAATAATTAAGCTTTTTAACAATGCATAAATCAAGCATCCCATCATCAATTCTCGCATTAGGAGCCGGCATAAAAGTACTACCATAAAATTTACCATTATTAATCGCCATTAAAAATATTTCATAAGATTGATTATCAATCGTAACAAAAGTCGAACTTATATCTTTTAAAGCCATAAAAACAGAATAATTATAAGCTCGTTTTCGATTTTTAAAACGGCTTCGATATTTATCATACGCAACCATTACTCTAGTATCAAATCCTAGCCCAAACGAATTAATAAATTTTATTTCATTAGCTTCTCCATAATCGATATAGCTCTCTTTACTAGACAAAATGTGTTTTATTGCTGAAACTAACGTGTCTTTATGATTAATATTCATCTTTAAAAAATCATTACCAGATCCTAAAGGCAGTGCTGCTAAAATATTATTTTCTAAATCCATCGCATTTAAAACTTCATGAATAGTCCCATCACCACCACAAGCAACTAAACATACTCTTTGTTGTTGATATTGTTTAATAATTTCATAAATATGATATTTATATTCTGATAGCACTAAATCATAATCAATATCTTTTTGAGTTTTTTTTATAATATTTAAAGCATCAACTACTCTTTGATAATCTCCATTGCCACTACTTGGATTGATAATAAAAATATATTTCACAGATTTTTCTCCATTCAGTAATATTATATCTTTTTTGACTTGAATTATCAATTAATATATGATAACATGGTATAGCAAATCAGAAAGGTGGAACGAATAATGTCAAGAGTATGTGCCATATCCGGCAAAAGAGCTATGTCGGGAAATCGACGCTCACACTCATTACGTGCTACACGTCGTAAATGGAACGTTAATTTGCAAAATGCAACAATCATTGTTGATGGTCGTCCACAACGTGTTAGAGTCGCAGCTCGCGAATTGAAAAAATTAAAAGCAAGCGTAGCATAATGAGTATATAAACAACTATTGTTGGAATTTAGCGGATAATCCGCTTTTTTTTATAAACAAAATCCGGGAAAACCCGGATTTTATAAATTAAATTCTTTTTTATAATTTGTGATTTCTTCTTCATTACCATAAACAAAATGTCCAGGTATAAGCTCATGCATCGACGGTTTATTAACACTATAATCATGTTCACTACCATCATAAGTAACAAGCACTTTGTTTTTCTCTAACTGAGGATCAGGTAAAGGAATAGCTGATAATAAAGAACGAGTATAAGGATGAATCGGATGTTTAAACAATTCTTCCGCACTAGCTAATTCAACAATAACCCCCTGATGAATAACCGCAATTCTATCAGAAATAAAACGAACTACAGATAAATCGTGAGCAATAAAAATAACAGTCAAGTTTTTTTCAACCTGGAATTTTTTAATCAAATTTAATACTTGGGCCCGAATCGAAACATCTAAGGCCGAAATCGGCTCATCAGCAATCAATAACTCAGGTTCCATAATCATTGCCCGCGCAATCCCGATTCTTTGACGCTGACCACCCGAAAATTCATGCGGATAACGAGAAGCATGCTCTTCTAACAATCCAACTGAAGATAAAGCATTTAAAACTTTATTTTTACGATCTTGTTCATCATTATATAACTTAAAATTATATAATCCTTCAGAAATAATATAATCAATCGTCGCTCTTTCATTTAAAGAAGCAGCCGGATCTTGAAATACCATCTGAATTTTTCTAACAACTTCACGATCTAGTTCTTTAGAAATTTTTCCACTAATTTTTTTATCATTAAAAATAATTTCACCATTAGAAACTGGATTAATCCGATTAATCGCCCGTCCAATAGTCGTCTTACCAGAACCACTCTCACCAACTAAAGCCAAAGTCTCGCCTTCATAAACATCAAATGAAACACCACGAACAGCCTTAAACACTTTTTTACCAGTACCAAAAGAAACCTCTAATCACGAACACTTAAAACTACTTTTTTATCATTCATAATTATTGTTCCTCCTTGTGATGAATTTTAACTAATCTTTCATGTAACTCAGTAATAGCTAATGGAGGCTCAACTTTAGGAGCACGTGGATCTAGTAACCAAGTTTTAGCATAATGAGTATCCGATACTTTAAATATCGGTGGTTCTTGTTCTAAATCAATTTGCATCGCATAACGATTTCTAGGAGCAAAAGCATCACCAATTATTTCTTCAAATAATGATGGAGGAGTACCAGGAATCGCATATAAATCTTCACCCTTAATACCTAATTGAGGCAAAGAAGACAGTAAGCCCCAAGTATAAGGATGTTTAGGATTATAAAATATTTCATCAACTAAACCATATTCTATAATTTGACCAGCATACATAACCGCTACTCTATCAGCAACATTAGCAACTACACCTAAATCATGAGTTATGTAAACAACAGTAAAACCAAACTCTTTAGATAAAGAATTAATCAATTCAATAATTTGGGCTTGTATAGTAACATCTAAAGCTGTTGTCGGCTCATCACAAATTAAAATTTTAGGTTTACAAGCCAAAGCAATCGCAATAACAATTCTTTGACGCATACCACCAGAATATTGAAAAGGATAATCATTAAAACGCTTTTCAGCATTATTAATACCAACTCTTTCCATTAAAGAAATCGCCGTTTTTCTAGCCTCAGCATGACTTAACTTTTGGTGTTTTTCAATAACTTCTGTTATTTGTTTACCAATAGTTATTACTGGATTTAGCGATGTCATCGGATCTTGAAATACTGTAGCAATTTTACTACCACGAATTTTTTCCCATTGAGCATTAGTTTTAAACTCTAATAAATTTTGACCTTCAAACAAAATTTCACCATTCGTCACTTCACCATTTTCTTCTAACATACCCATAAAAGTTTTAGTAAAAACTGATTTACCAGAACCACTTTCACCAACAATCGCCAAAGTTTCACCTTCATATAATTCTAAAGAGACATTTCTAATCGCTGTTAAAGTACGCTCACGCACCTTAAATTTAACAACAACATCTTTAGCAGTTAATATAATATTTTTTTCCATAAACTACACCATATGCGTCTTTGGATCTGAAGCATCAGCCAAAGTTTGCCCCACTATATATAAACTAACCGAAACTAAAGCAGAAACAATTACAGGAATCCAAAATAAAGTCGGTTGCGATGTCATATGAACAGAATAATCTTGAATCATTCTTCCCAAAGAAGGTTCGCTTTGATTAATACCAATACCAATATAAGACAAAAATACTTCCAAAGAAATAAATGCCGGCACATCTCGAGAAACACTAGTAACAATAATACTAATTAAAAATGGCAAAATATTATGTAAAATAACTTTATGCATCGGTGTACCTAAACATCTAGAAGCCAGATTATATTCACGATCACGAATAATCATAACTTGAATCCGAATAAAATAAGCGGTACCTAACCAAGAAGTAACGCATAAACAAAAAATTAACTGAGCCACACCTTGTCCTAAAACATATAATAAAACTAAAACTAACAAAGTAAATGGAACATTAGCCACGATATTATAAATCTCTAACATAACTAAATCCATTTTTTTCGAATAACCCCAAAAAGCACCAACTACAACACCTAAAGTAGTCGAAATTAATGTAGCAGTCATCGCCACAAACAAACTTGTCCTAGTACCAGCCCAAACACTATCAAATAAATCTCTACCAATGTTATCTGTACCAAAAAAATGTTGAGCTGATGGCGGTAAATACCACATTGTCCGATCATTAATATAAGGAGTAACACTATGATCATAACCCGAAATTAGCGGTTGAATAAAGGCAGTCAATACAATAATCCCAGAAATTATTAACATTAAAATCGCTACTTTAGACGAAAAGAAACACTTAAACACTGACTTCCAATATGAATAATGAGGACTAGTAATTTTTTCACTATCTTCATTATGCACACCAATTAATTTAAATTTATCATCCATTATCGTGCATCTCCTTTCGCATTTAATTGAATTCTAGGATCGACCGCAATCATTAAAATATCACCTAACAATAAAGAAATAATTGACAAACTAGTAAATATAAATGTTAAAGCAATAACCATTGAATTATTATGTTGACTTATAGCATCTGGAAACATTTTACCCATTCCTGGAATAGCAAACATTGTCTCAGTAATAACCGAACCACTAATAGCTAAAATAATTGAAGCTGGAAAACCATTCGCAAATGGAATAATCGCATTTCTAAAAACGTGTCTAGAAAAAATTTCTTTCTCACTCAAACCTTTAGCTCGCGCAAACTTAACATAATCAGAATTAGACTGATCAATCATGTAACGTCTAATCCAGATCATTAAACCAGCAGTACCTAATAAACCTAAAATAAAAACCGGTAAAACGAAAGATCTTATATCACTAAAGCCATATAGAGGAAACTTATCAGGTAATCCAAATAAACTATTACCAATATCTTTAATAAAGAAAATAAAAGCTAAAGACGGTACCGCAATCAAAATATTAATATAAGTAATCCCGATTTTATCAAATAATTTACCCTTTGAACGCGCCATTAATATACCAGCCGGAATAGCAATCATATAAGAAACTAATAACGACAAAATATTAAACATAAAAGAAACGCCTAACATCGAAGGACTAGTATAGTTATTAATCGTATCGGCATAATTATCAACAAATTTATTACGATCTAATTTATCTAATAAAGAAGTTAATTTATACTTAGCACTATGTAAATTATTCGCTGCTTCATATACATTGCCCGTTGGGAATGTAGTCGGCTTAATATCTAATTCACCTTGGCCCATACCTATAACATCTAAAACCGGTACACCTTGAAAAGCTGGAAACGAAACACCTAAATTTAATTTAATAAAATTTTGATGAATAAAAGGAAAATTACCATCTACATATAATAAATATTTATGTTTACAACCAGAACACATAACCGCAGGCATACCATTATGATCACTACCAATATAAACACTACGATTCATATCTAAATTATCCATGTCATAAACATTATTAGGGTGATCGATTTGAATCAAACGTTGATAAAATCCTAAAACTAATTCTAATGGATTATAATCACGAGTAGCATAAAAATAACCTTGACTATTTTTATTAACAGTATAACCTTTATTTGATAATGATTGTGCCAAAGATTCAGCCTCACTTGAATTCGCTTTCGCACAATCACGCGGTTTATCAGATAGTTTACACATCTCATTTTGAGTTACATAATCTAAATAACCTAAATCTTCATAGCGAACATTCATATAATCCGTCAATAAATCGGGATTATTCGCTAATTTATTTAAAGTTGTATCCATATCAAAAACACGATCTTTAGGAATCGCCAAATAAACCAGCGACATCACTATTGTCATAAGTATAAAAATGGAAACGAAGGAACGAATTACACGCCCTAAAATATATCTTTTCATAGTGAACGCCTCCTAACATATCACAACGGCATAATAAGTGGTCATATGACCACTTATTTAGCCTTTTAATTTTAATTCTTAAAACAAAGCTTATTGTTGAGCTTGTTTTTCATTTGTCCATTTTTGGAACGCTTCAGCATATTGTGTCTTGGTAACAATATCTTCTTGTAAACTTGAATACTTATATTTTTGAACAGCAGTACCAACAGCACCTCTAGGACCAGAGAACGGTACAGCTCTTGTTACTAAATAGCCACGAGCTTTCATTTGGAATGGCAAATATAAAGCTTCTGCTAATAAGAACGCTTCAGCTTCAGCATATAATTGATAACGTTTATCTAAGTCTTTCAATTCTTTATCTGCAGCTTGAATCATTTCAGTATACTTAACAAAACCTAATTTATTCAAAATTTCATCATTCTTAGCATCTTGACCTAATCCTACTAATCCCATGTTTTGTAACATAGCACCATTATTAGCTGAATAAATATCAGCAAATGTCTTAGGATCTGAATAGTCTGGACCCCAACCAGAGAATGTATTTATATCATAATCTCTCTTAGCAGCATCTGGTTCACGGAATAAGTTTTGAGTAATTTCATCTTTAGTTTTATTAATTAAATCAATAATAATTTGTCCATTTGTATTTTTTTCAACCGAAGCTTTAAATGAACGAGCACGATTTAAATATACTTCACTATCATTAGAAATAACTGGCATATCTAAAATAACCGGGAACACAATTCCATCTTTTTTAGCTAATTCAATTTCAGCTAAAGCAGCTTCACTACTCAAGAATGGATCTGTACCATAAGCCAACGAAACATCTTTACCAACTAATTTAGAATAAGCGGCACTTACTAATCGTTCATAAGATTCACCTTTGCTATTGAATACTATTTCATCAAAAGTATTCAAGTTAACAACCATATCCTTAGCAACATCAAGTGCCGTTGATTGAGAAATATAAGCAACACGATCAATCGCATGTTGTAAAGCTAAACGGAAATGTTTGTTATGTTTAGCAGCTTCTGCTTGTGCTAATTGTTTAGCATTTTTATTAGTCCAATTAGTAGCAACCCGATTAAAGTTTAACTGTGTACCATATGTAGTTGAATTTGGCGGAGTAACGATATAATTGTCTTTATATTTTGTCTTATATTTATCAAAATCACTCCAGCTTGGTACTAGAGCACTTGAGAAATAAGCACCAGACTCAAAACCTTTAATTTGTGAATAAGGATCTTTACCATCACTATAAACTAATGTAAATGTATTAAAATGAACATTGTCTTTATCCCAGTAAGTCGGATTTTTCTTATAAGCTATTTTAGACTTAGAATCTAAAGCAGTTAAAACGAAAATACCATTATATAAAATAGAATCAGGTTGTACAGCCCCAAAACCACACTCATTCTTATTAGGAGCACCTAATTTACAACCAGAACCTTTACCTTCCAAAAACTCTTTGTTAATCGGTTGTAAAATAGTATACAATGTCATCGATTTAAAATAAGGAGCAGGTTCAGTCAAAGTATAAACTAAAGTATAATCATCTGTAGCTTTTACACCAACTTTATCAAAACTAACTTCACCCTTAGTATATTTATCAAGATTTACAATTAAACTTTGAACTAACCATAAAGTATCAGATTTAAAATCCGTAGCATGTTGTAAACCAGTAACAAAGTCTTGAGCTTTCAACTCAGCATACTCTTCACCAGTAGATGTTACCCATTTAACACCTTTACGAATTTTAAATGTATGAGTTAATCCATCTTCACTAGCTTCATGAGACTCAGCCAAAGCCGGAACAATATTACCTAATCGATCATTTTCAAATAGTGTATCAACTAAATTAGTAGTTACGTTAGTATCAGTATCGTGCCCTGTAACAACATAGTCCAAAGTATGTGGATCTTCTCCATAAGAAGTAGTAGCATTAACTTCTGGTAATCCCTCTAAACTAGTCCCAGCTTTTCCGGTTTTAGTAGAACTGCCACCACCAGAACAAGCAACCAATGAAAATGTCAACGCACCAAGTAATAACTTAGAAACAATTTTTTTCATTTTTCTTCCCCCTTTACATTTTTTCTTAATGTAATGGTTGTATTTTATCAACCATCTCAAATAATGTCAACATTATTTCATCATTTTGAAAAATTTTTCATAAATTGTTTTTAACGCTGATTATCACACTGAATACATATATCATCATAAAAAGATTCGCTATATTCTAAATTATCTAAATATTTCAAAAATAAATATTTGTCAACAAAATAAATTCCTAATATCATTAATAACAAAATCACTATTAAAATAATATCTAATACTCTATTTGGATAAATACGACTCAAAAATAAAGAATTAATCAACCATAAACTAACAAAGCCGACACTAGTCAATAATAATAATAATAAACTATTACGCAATTCCAAACGCCCATAAAAACGATAATTATCTTTATTACTAAAAAACAATCTCTTAAATCTAATTAAACGAAAGCTTCTATATAAAAAGATTAATTGTTCATCACTAAACTTAGACTTCATGATTATCTGTTTTCTCTCTTTCCACACTAGAAACCTTTTCTTTAGAATTAGAATTATTTAATTGTTCAATACTAATACCCCTTAACGATAAACGCTTAGTAGTTATCGTAGCCAAAATAGCATAAACAATCGAAGCAATTGGAACCATCATTACCATTCCCGCAAAACCAAATAAACTCGCACCAACATACACAGCCACCATTACCCAAATACCAGGCAAACCGATTTGATTACCAACAATTCGAGGATAAATAACATTACCATCTATTTGAATAATAATAATCATTAATAACAAAAATAACAATCCCGAATATATAGACACCGAACTAATTAAAACAAACCCTAAAGCACCACCAATAAACATTCCAAAATAAGGAATCAAAGCACCAACTCCAACTAGTACCGCTACTACGATTTTAAAAGGAAAATCAAAAATTAAGCACATTATAAAACAAATAGTACCATTAATAAATCCTTCACACACTTGTCCCATTAAAAAACCCGAAAAAACGCGATGTGATAATAAAGATAAATCAACCACTTTCTTAGCCCATATTTTAGGTAAAAAAGCATACAATAACATTTTAGCCTGTAACTTTAACTTATCACGCCCTAATAACAAATATATCGCAAAAGCAAAAGAAACAACGAAATTAAAAACTGTCGAAATCGCCGAATTAAAAATTTGTGTTATCCACGTAAACAAAAACCCAACCGAAACAGAAGTTATATTTAATAATCCCTGAACCCATTTAGTCGATTCTTGCGCTAAACTTTGAAGCTGTTGTTGCCAACTAGGATTAGATTTAAAAGTATCCGTCAAATACTGAGTAATTTGATTAATAACTGCAGGTATTCTATTTGCAACATCAACTAAAGCATCAATAAAACTCGGGAAAACTAATAATACTAAAAAAGCAATAAATCACATTATTAAAAAATTCGAAAGTAATACCGAAATTAAGCGTCTAGTATTTCTATTAGTAATAATATCCTCAAAAAAATCTTCAAATTTATTCGCTGGAGCATTGACAATAAAAGCAAAAGCACCACCAATTATAAAAGGTAATAATAAAGAAATAATAAAATTGATAACTATTGGTACAAAATATAAATTATTTAAAACAAAATGAACACAAATTAAAATTATTCCTAGCCAAAATAAAATATGTAAATCTTTTTTATTCATACAAAACCCTCCATTATTCTATAGGTTTACGATAGAAACCACCATAAAATCTTTCTGTCTTTAATACGTTAATAATACAATTTTTATCATGTGTTTTCAAACAAGTAACAATATCAGCAACTTCATAACTAGAAACGACAGTAGTACATAAATATAATGGAGTATGTGAATAAGCACCATAACTAGGCGAAACAGTGCAACCGTGATGAAACTGATTTAAATATGTATTTAGAACTAAATCAGGCATTGAAGTCGTAATCTGTAAAGTAACTTGCGAAAAACGATTATGAAATCTTTCTATTACTCTCGTAGATACATACTGAAATAAAATCGAATAACCAGCATACTGCCAACCAAATAAAAAACCGAATACGATTAACATTACACAATTAAATACAAATACATACTGCCAAATACCTTTGCCTATTTTATTAGAAACATATAACGCAATAAAATCGGTACCACCACTAGAAGCATCAGCTTTTAATGCCAAAGAAATTGCACTACCATAAACTACTCCACCTAATAAACAATTTAAAATAATATCATTAAACAAAACTTGAAACTTTAAAATGCCTAAGAAAAAAGATGTCAAAAAAAATTGTAAACAAGATAAAAAAGTAAAACGCAAAGATATTGAACGGCAACACAACAAAGCAACTGGAATATTTAGTGCCAAAATTATATACGAAATATCTAACTTAATCCCAAATAATTCACCAATTCTAGAAATTAAAATACTTAATCCACTAAATCCAGCCGATAATAAATGATGTGATTGAACAAAAGTGCCAATCGAATAAGCTAATAAAAAACTAGATAAAATAACTAAAATAATCGAAAAAACTAACCGTAAATAAAAATTAGTATGATATATATGCAATACTCTTTTCATGTCGCTCCTTGAAAAAAAGGATAAAAGGCACCACCCTTTTATCCAAAGTGTGCAGCCACCCTTCCATTATGTAATATTATATTATAATGGCCACCACATCTGCACAACCAAATTATATTATTTTCCTAAATTAAAGTCAATCATTTAAACAAGCTAAAGCCGCTTCTTGAACTTCTCTTAACATATTAGCCGACTGAATTAGTTTATTCATTTCACTCTCATTTAAATTCAATTCTATAATCGACAAAATACCATCCCTACCAACAACCGCAGGAATACCAATATAAATATCATTTAAGCCATATTGACCCTCTAAAGCTACTGATAGCGGTAATATCGAATGTTCATTATTTAATATTGCCTTAGTAATTCTAGCCAAAGCAACACCAATTCCATAATAAGTAGCACCTTTACGCTTAATAATTTCATAAGCCGCATTTTTAACATTAAAGAAGATATTCACTAATGACTCCTCATCAACATCAGGATGAGTTTTTACCCAATCAAAAATCGATAATCCCCCAATATTAGTCGCCGACCAAGCCGGAAACTCAGAATCACCGTGCTCTCCCATAATATAGCCATGCACATTTCTAGCATCAACATTTAATAATAAACTAATTTCTTTTCTAAAACGAGCACTATCCAACGAAGTACCAGAACCAAAAACACGATTTTTAGGTAATCCCGAAAATTTTTGAGCAGCATAAGTCATAATATCAACTGGATTCGATGCCACTAATATTAATCCATCAAAACCGCTACTCATCAAATTATCAATTACACTCTTCATAATTTTCATATTTTTATTAACTAAATCTAGTCGAGTTTCTCCCTGTTTTTGAGGCGCACCAGCCGTAATGACTACAATATCAGCATCTTTACAATCACTATAGCTAGCACCATAAATATGACAAGGAGAAGTATAAGCCAAAGCATCACTTAAATCCATAGCATCGCCATCAGCTTTATCTTGATTCATATCAATAATCCCAATTTCGCGACCAATCCCTTGGATAACACAAGCATAGCCAAAACTGCTACCAACAGCACCATCGCCAATTATAATTATTTTTTCTTTGCTCACAAAAATTACCCCCTATCCTAAATAATCTATAAATTGTTGAATCCTAGTCAAAACCCGATCTTTTTTCATAATTTTCTGAATTGAAAACAAATCAGGAGAAGTTAATTTACCAGTAATAGCCAAACGAATAACTGATGCCACATCAGCAACATTACCCCGATATAATTCAGGCTCTTTTTTATAAGCTTTCATATTAGACGTATAATTCAACTCTTCACCAATAGCCTTTAACATTTCAAACCAAGAATTATTATCAAAATCATCACGATAACTAGCCATATATTTATTTAAAATCAATATTGCCATATCTTTATCTACTCTATCTGGCAATTGATCAACAATTTGATATGTATCATCAAAATAGTATGCCATCATTTCCGCAATTTGGTGACCATAGATTAAATCTTTTCGCGCTTTTTTATCAAAACGACCAATATCGATTAAAGCTAACATTTCTGACTCATGCTCAACATAATGACGATATGCAACAGTATTGTATTTTTTAGCCCATGCTACTAAAAATTCATAAATACGCTTAGCATCTAATCTAAAAATCACATCTTTAGAAATATCATTTAATTTATCCATATCAAACAAGGCACCAGATGTCGACATTTTATTTAAAGTAAAAGTAAAATCTTCTAATGCTAAATCAGGATGTTCTTGTCTCCATTGTTCAAAATCAGAATTTAAAATTGTCATTAAATATTCTAATACCGCTTCTGGAAAATAACCTAATTCCATATAAAATTCCAAAGACAATTCAGGATCTTTACGCTTAGACAATTTCCTTTTTATTCCATTATCAATCTTCATTAAATGAGCTGTATGGCAATATATGGGATGTTTCCAACCTAAAGTATCAAATAATTCTAAATGAATCGGCAAAGTAGATAACCATTCTTCACCTCTAACTACATGAGTTATCCGCATAAAATGATCATCACAAACATGCGCAAAATGATATGTCGGAATTCCATCACTTTTTAATAAAACAACATCTTGATTGTTAGGATGACTAACTACTTGTCCCCTAATAGCATCTTCAACTAATAACGTTTGACTATTATCCCCTTGCGATAACAACCTTAAAACCCACGGTTTATTATTCTTTAAATTTTCTTCAATTTGTTCAATTGTCAATAATCTATCCTTCGCAAAACTACCATAATAACCAGGCAATACATGCATCCGTTGTTGCATCAATCTAATTTCTTCCAATTCTTCTTCACTCGCAAAACTCGGATAAGCACGGCCAATAGAAACTAAATACTTAGCCACTACATGATAAATATTACTACGCAAACTTTGATAATAAGGGCCATATTCTCCCTTTTCACCATCTAACATACAACCTTCATCAAATTTAATTCCAAAATATTCTAAAGACTTAATAATAATTTCCGTAGCACCTTCAACTTTACGTTTAGCATCCGTATCCTCAATCCGTAACAACATTTTACCACCACTTTGATGAGCTAAACGTTCATCAACATAAGCACCATACAAATTGCCTAAATGAATAAAACCAGTAGGAGAAGGACCTAAACGAGTAATTTTAGCCAAAGAATCTTGCGATCTTAATGGAAATTTTTGTTCCAAATCTTCAATTGTTTGATCAATATCTGGAAATAAAAGCTGCGCTAAATATTTATTCATACATACCTCTTTCTTATTTATTTAACATTCTAGCAATTTCTTTTGCTAGATGATACCCAGACACAAAGGCCCAAGTTAAACTGCCACCATCAACACCATATTGTCCAAAAACACCACCAACAATCCCACCAATCGCAAACAGACCAGGAATATCTTTGCCACTAGAATTTAAAACTTCCAGCGATTTAGAAGTCATTAAACCACCTAATCCATGAGTATAACAAATATGCATCTTAACAATACCATACTCGCCACTACCAAACGTATTTAAATAAGGTGCCCTACGACCAAAATCTTTATCAACCTCTTCACTAACAAATTGATTATAACGATCAATCGTTGCTTTTAAAACTACTTCATTAAATTTGTAATCAGCTGCCAAGGTTTCTAAATCGGCATATGTTTTAACATTATCATTATCAACCGCATTATATGCCAATAGTCCCGCTTTATCTAATAATAAGTAATAAGATAAATTATAATCTTGACCAATATTTTTTACAAATCGTGATTGAGAACCT
>JAEWIH010000099.1 GCA_023387245.1 Bacillota bacterium
ACCCAACGGTTTCCTGTATTTTTCAATATTATTATTCAACTTTTCGTCTTTTACTTTTTTGGTTACTTAATGTTACCACTTCTGTTTCTTTTTGCCAAGATTTTAAATAACATTTAGAAATTTTCTCTTATCGTTTATTGTCTTTTAATGTTCCCTTTTCAACTTTAGGATTTTCCTTATCTTTAGCCTGATATTTCTTGATAGCTCCAAGTACAGATTCTTTCTTTTCTTTCTGCCCTTTCATCTGTTCTCTTGCTTTTAGTAGCTTTTAATAATTGAAAAAACTGAATGTAAATATACATACGAATTAATTAACAATATAAAATCAAAAACATATGATGATAATTTGTCTGAATATGATAAATGGATAAAGATTATTGTAATATTTATGATAATGTTTTTTCTAAAAATGAGATGGAAGAATTTATTGGAATGATTAATAATTTACCTTTAAAAAATATGTATTCTAATTCAGTAATTGATGATATTTATGTTCAAAAATTAGATTATTTGATGGATAAATATAGAACATTTAAAACTGCAAATAGTAAAAATTCTATCAAAAAATAAGTATTCACACTTTAAAAAAATGATTGAAAAAGATATTGATAAATATAATTAAAATTTTTTGATCGGTATTATTGTAATTGCTTACATTTAAATATAAAATACAAGTAGAAGTAATTTACTTACTTATAAAAGGAGGAACAATGAAAAAGATATATAATTTATTTATCGTTATTTTCACAGTCCCAAATGATGGCGATTACTTTTTTTGTTCAAAATCTACTATGGATAGTGGCGGAGTTTTAAAAATTGGTAAAGGCATATTGACTAGTAGGTAATCTTTATGTTTTTGGGCGGAGGTATGTTTTATTATACAGTTGGATTTGTTATTTTATTTTTAATAACTATTAGCTTTTTTTTAAAATTAAAATTAACGCAAGATAAAATAATTTATTGTTTATTTTTAATTTATATTTTAGGGGCAATTAGTAAAGTTTATTTTCCTATTCCTTTTGAACATGGGTTTTTAGAAATATTTAAAGAAATGAGGCCATTAGATAATAATATAGATTGGATAAATTTAATTCCTTTTAAGGGGGCTTTTGGGCGTCACATTAAGCATAGTTTTTTAAATATATTATTATTTGTTCCATTAGGGACATTTACATATTATTTCAGCAAAAAAATAAAAACTACTTTTATTGTAGTTATAATATCAACTTTCGTGATTGAAATTAGTCAGCTTTTAGCCAATATATTATATGGTTTTGCTTATAGAATAGTTGATATTAATGATATTATTTTTAATATTACTGGTGGTATAATTGGAATGATTATTATGATAGTTATTTTTAAAGTTAATCTTAATCTATTTGGCATTAATTTTAAGAATAAAGATTAAAAAAGTAAAATAAATATATAAAGTTTTTAAATTCATTTGATAAGTGTATTAGTGGTAAAACAGATGATAGAAATGCTTATCATTGTAAGATATATTGTACATATAGCGATATGCAATACGAATTAACAGTTTCCAAACATCAATTTCAATATTATTTTTCGTATTTTTCTGATTAAAAAGAAAAAATATTAATAGATGATTTTAAAAAAATGTTTGGAGCTATAGATTTACA
Source organism: Bacillota bacterium (assembly GCA_023387245.1). GTDB lineage: Bacteria > Bacillota_I > Bacilli_A > Erysipelotrichales > Erysipelotrichaceae > DUUI01. Next base: position 1,641 of record JAEWIH010000099.1, read on the forward strand.
AAGCCCATACAATGAATTTGTTTTATATTTATTAAATACACAACATAAAATTTTAAAATAGACATTAAAAAAGATACATGATATGAAATGAACCCTCCTGTTGGTTGTCCAACTTTCCGAGTTCACTTCAATAGTATCTTTTTTATTTGTAAAATAAATATATAAAGCTAATAACTAGTATTACAAAACAAAATAAATGGATAAGGTTTTTTATTATAGGATTAACATTTTTTAATTTAAAATTAAATATATTTACGAATCCAATCAAAATTATAACTATAGGAAATGTTATATTTGTGCCATGATTTTTAAAGTATATTAACAAAAACACACCTAATAATATAATTATAATTCCAATTATAAAAAATTTATTTTTGATAATTTTCATATTTTATCCCATCTTTTTATGATAAATCTTTTGATTATAATTTAATTTTACACCCAAATGTAATCTCATTCAATAACAAACAATAAATTATCCCAATTCATTGACTTTTATAAAAAATGTACGTTATAATGTACATATAAGGGGGATAATTTTGGGGTATGAAAAATACAAATGTAACTACTTTTAGAAAAAATATTTTTGGAATGTTGGAGCAGATAATCAAGTATAATGAACCAATCAACATTAGTACCAAAATTGGTAATGCTGTTATCTTGAGTGAAGACGATTATAACGGATTAATGGAAACTTTGTTTATAAATTCTATTCCTGAATTAAAAAAATCAGTTGTTGAGGGTTTAAATATGTCTTTGGAAGATTGTATACATGAATCAGAGGTTGACTGGTAATGTATGATATTTATTACACCAAAAAAGCTAAGTCTGATATATCAAAGCTAAAAAGTGCTAATCTTGATGAAAAAGCAAAGGCATTAATTGCTATCATAAAAGAAAATCCTTTTAAAATTCCACCACATTATGAGAAGTTGGTAGGAGATTTACAAGGAGCATATTCTAGACGGATAAACATAAAACATAGACTTGATTATCAAGTTTATGAGGAACAAAAGGCGATTAAAATTATTAGTATGTCTAGCCATTACGAGTTTTAAATTCAATCATAACTGGTATAGTGGTTCATTATATTTATAAAGTTATTGATTTGATAATTGGCGACAATAAGAGAGAGGAGCAAATTCTAGATTTGCTGCTTCTACTCTATTTGTAAATCTATCAAGAAACATCTCAATGACCTTTACCATCTATGATTACGTTCCATAGTTCTAGGCTATCTTCATATTCGGACTATCTAGACATTGCTTATAGTGATTTGCACTCTATAAACGTTTCAGTCCATCATTATTTCTACCTACTATGACTTCATCTAACTTCTTATGATAAACCTTTTTCGACCGAGGGTACCATCACTGATTTTAAAGCTTACTAGACTTTCTCGTCCATAAGACCTCCCAGAATAATTCACGAATCCTATTTCTTTCACAACGTCCTGATTTAGAGTCTTGCTTTTACATTTACCTTTTGGACTTCGATTTGATTTGCAATCTTATCCACCATTTAGCCTTATATCAGATTTTTGTTTCTACGCTTGAAAGAATAGATACACCAGTTCCTTAATCCTCAACATCACTGTTAACAACTTGTGGTTCACTACACTTGACACTAACTACCTGTCGTTTATCTCCAACTAAATTCATGCCATGCTAGGCACACAATAAAAAAAAGAAGCTTACGCTTCTTTTTTTCTTGGTTTGGGTTTTGAATGGTGCTTCCTCACGGGCTCGAACCGTGGACCCACTGATTAAGAGTCAGTTGCTCTGCCAACTGAGCTAAGGAAGCATATTGGTGACCCGTACGGGATTCGAACCCGTGAATGCATGCGTGAAAGGCATGTGAGTTAACCGTTTCTCCAACGGGCCACATTTAATGCTTTTATATTATATTTGTTTATAGCAAAAAATGCAATAGTTTTTATAAAAATAATTAAATATTTTTTATAAATGGATTTTTATGAATGTATTTAGAAGCTAATTATGAAATTACATTAATGAAACATAATTACATCCAAATTATAATAAATATATTAATAGAAGTTTTTATATTTTTTATACAAAAGAATTAATCTACTTATTTATCCTATAAATAATGTTGGTTTTAAAGTAAGATGATATTTATTATCTCCATGATAAACACAATCTTCGATGACATTGTTGTTAATTCACCTGTCTCATAATTTCATTTAATTTCCTTACTGTTTAATATTTAATGATACAGTATAGGAGATATTTTGGGACATTTTTACTAACACTTAAGACATTATCACTTACTAATTACAAATAATTATTTTTAATTTACTAAAACACTTGATTTTTTTTCTTATGTTGATATAATCTATTTAACAGAACCTCTCTACGCTTAATGTGGATTTTCTACATGCGGACCACGGAGAGGGCTTTTTTGTATTAAGGTGTAATTTATGGAATTGAAACAAGCTTTAAATTATGATGATCAAATTAAAAAACTAAGAAATGATCATAACCTTTCAATAGTTAATAATGAGTTTGCAAAAGAAATTTTAAAAAAAGTAAATTATTACAGACTTTCAGGATATGGAATCGGTCTTAAAAAATCCAATAATATAGAACACTACAAAGACGATATAACTATTGAACATCTTTTTAAACTTTATTGTTTTGATAGTCAGTTTAAAAATATCCTTATGAGAACTATTGAACAAATTGAAATAGAATTTAGAACTCAAATTGCTTATTACTTATCTATTAAGTATAAAGCTGACGCGCTTATGAACGATAATAATTTCATTAATAAGATTAATAAAAAAGGTAAAACTATATATTCCATCATAAATGAGAACTTGAATAAAGAAATTAATAGACAAAGAAATAAACCTTTTGTTAACCATCATCTAACAAAATATAATGGCAAATTCCCAATATGGGTATCTGTCGAACTCATGTCTTTTGGAAATTTATCTTCTTTATTCAGCATCCTGAAAGATGAAGATCAAAAAGAAATATCTAATTACTACAACACGAATCCAAAATATTTAAAAAATTGGATTTTATGCCTGGTTGAAGTTAGAAATATTTGTGCACACTATAACCGACTTTATAATATGCCTTTAAAGGAAAACCCTCGTCTTTATTCTGAGAATAAGCAATATAAAGGCAAACAAAATAAAATATTCCCTATTCTTCTTATTATTAAAAGAATGTTAAATTCTAATGAGCAATGGCTCTCGTTATTAAAAGACTTAAAAAAGACTTTTATCAAATATAAAGGATTTTTTGACTTTTCATTTATGGGATTCCCTAATAATTGGGAGGACATTCTTTAATCTCAACCTTTTAATCACGAATTATTGGGCGTGAACAGAGCACTATTTACAAAAAAATCATAAGTAGATACAAGTATAAAAGGCAAAATAATTCGCCCAATTTGTTGCAGTTAAATGTTCTTGGATTTTTTAGGATTTAATTTATCTTTTATCCTGTATGATGGACCCGTGATATTAAATAAATATGAGTAATGAAGAATCCTGTCTAATATAGCTTTAGTTACCATTTCATCATTACCTAATATCTGTAGCTATTTATCAAATGAAATATTACTTGTAAAAATAGT
>JAEWIH010000115.1 GCA_023387245.1 Bacillota bacterium
CATTTTTAATCAACAATAAACCACTCAATCCAATTAATCCTAATAAAGCATTAAAACGCATTAAACTAACTAATCGAACTTTAGACAAAACATATGCCCAAAGCAAAGAACCAGCAATACTACCAAGTTGATTTAGCGTCAACATTAATACAGCCAAAGAATCATCAAAATTTAAAATATCACGCAAATATAGTGGCAACCAAGTAATTAATAAAATGAAATAACAACCATAACAAAAAGTTAAACTCAATAACCAAAATAATTTAGAATAATTAATACTCGCATTGCTATGACTATTATCAACATGAATTTGATTAGGATATTTAATTATTCGACTAATTATTAATAACAAAACACCAACAATACTAATTACAACAAATACAAATCTATAATCAATATTTAAATTAATAAACTGTGCAGCCAACAAACTCAACAACATCGCCCCACCAGCAAAAAAAACTTGTACAAACGACATCGCAGCAGCAGCCTTATCACTAAAAACATCAAAAATAAGCGACTGACTAGGAGCATCCATCAAACCATGACCTATTCCAGCAAATGCGGCACCAATTAGCACTAAAAAATAATTATGACTAAAAATCATAATTATTAGAAACAATAAGAAGAAACAACTACCAATTCCAATAAATAATTTACGACCAAATTTATCAGACAATACGCCAGAAAAATATAAACAAATTAAAGTAAATAAGTTTTTGATCGCAATCAATAGTGCTATTTGTCCCACATCAACATTAAAAACAGAAGTCAAAGGAAGCATTAAAGCACTTAGTATTATGTTCAATGCCCCCTCATAAAACATTGCCCCATAAGCCACTACTAGCGGCCAATAACTCATTTTTTATACTCCATTAAATATTTAGCCGCAGCCTGATCTAAAATTAAATCAACATTTGAATGTAATTTCAACATAGTAACCGGAATCATCGGATCAATATAATCACCAGCCAAAGAAGCTAACACTCTTGACTTATTCAAGCCAAATGCTAGAACGACAATATGTTTAGCCTTAAAAATAGAACCAACACCCATAGTCAATGCCTGAGTAGGCACTAAATCGCGATCACCAAAAAACCGTTGATTAGCAGAAATAGTCGCCTCACTCAACTCAGTTACATGAGTCCCAAAATGTACATAATGACCAGGCTCATTAAAACCAATATGACCATTAGGCCCAACACCTAAAACCTGAACATCAATACCACCAGCCTGATCGATTTTATTTTCAAAATCACGGCACTCTTGCTCTAAATCTGTAGCAATCCCATTTAAAACATAAGTATTTTCTTTTTTAATATTTATTAAATTAAATAAATTATGATCCATAAAATAACGATAACTTTGGTTATGTGAAGCATTTAAACCAACATACTCATCCAAATTAAAAGTAATTACTTCACTAAAATCGAGTCCATCAGTATAATAATTAACTAATTCACGATATAGTTGTAACGGTGTCGAACCAGTTGACAATCCCATAACTAAGTTCGGCTTTTCTTTAACATGCTTAGCCAAAATCTCACCCGCAAAACTACTTGCTAGTTCACTAGTCTCAAAAACATTAATTCTCATATTAATTCTCCTTAATCTAATTATAATACATTATTATTTAATTTTGTACTGCGATATGTGAATTCAAAATCATTTTCAGTTTAAATTATTTTTGATTTATATCATTAACAAGTACCCAAGTTATAATTTTATTAAAGTATACGTTCTATTTTTATTACTACCATGTGCCTCCATCAAACCTAATAGCACAAAGTGTGATAAATATTTTCTAGCTGTTGAAGGAGATTTGCTAATCAGCTTACTAAGCACTGAGGGATTAATACTTGAAGATAAATTTTTCTTCTACCTGTGATAAATTCACTACTAAATCTAGCACATCCGATAAAGTAGTCGTTTTATATAAATTAAGAGTTTCTAAAATAATATTTAACATAAACTCTATAAATGTATTAGAACAATTTTCTTTATCTGCCTTAGCTAATACATCATAGTATGCTTTTTGATTTTCATAAATGAGTGTTTCAATCGGTATCCAAGCAAAAATTGGATGCCAATTTGTTAGAATAACACTTTGCCATAATCTTCCCATTCGTCCATTTCCATCTTCAAATGGGTGTATCATCTCTATTTCATAGTGGAATACACAACTTTTAATAATTTCTAGCGTATCATCACTTCTTCCCCAATTAAATAAATCTCTCATTAGTTTCGCTATAAATTGTGGTCTAGCACCCATATGAACAACATTTCCCACTTCATCATAAATTCCGACATCTTTACTTCTATACATATCACTAGAATTTATAATTCCAGCAGTAAGTAACCCGTGATCCTTTAAAAAATGTGATTCATTATAAGGACTTAGCTCTAAAATTTCTTCATAAGCTTCATAAGTGTTTTTTACTTCTCTTATCTCTCGTGGGTTTCCTAACACTCTTTTTCCATCAATAATGGCAGTTATTTGTTCAAGTGTTAAAGAATTTTGTTCAATAGCCAGTGATGAATGAATAGATTGTATGCGATTTTCTTTTCTTAATTTTAAATCTTTCTGTACTTGTAATTCTAAATTACCAATAATTTTAGAAATCTCTACTACCTTATTTAACATGAAATTTGTAACTGTAAAAGGTGGTTTCATCATTTTCGCCCTACAAATTTTTTTCTCTTATTATACCTCAAAAAAACAAAAATATCGCTTGTTCTTTAAGCGATAAAACAAGCGATAAATTTACTTAAAATGCTTTTATTATTCATTCATAACAATTTATATATTCACAGCACTATTAATAAAAAACCTCAACTAACATTAATCCAGCCGCATCAGCAATCGATTGATTAATTAACTTTGACTTAGACTCTAATACTATTCTAGCATAATCCTTATCCTTTTGTCTAAGCCCAATTAAAATTAAAACACCCACTATATTCCTAATCATATAACGCAAAAACCCATCACCAAAAAAATCTATTATAACTAAATCTCCATCCCGATAAATATCAATATTATATATCGTCCGAACTTGATCAGGAGTTTCATTTAATTTATTTTTAGAAAAAGCACTAAAATCATGTTTACCAACTAAATCTTTTGAAGCATCAATCATTAAATTAAGATCTAATTGTTGATTTAATTGATAAACATAATTACGAGCCAATATATTATATTCACCACAATTAATACAATAGCGATAATGTTTTTTAATGACGCTATAACGAGCATGAAAACTATCATCAACTAGAATACAATCAAAAACATTTATGCCCTTATTCCTTAAACGCAAAAATACTTTTAAAATATTAGCACTATCAATATAAAAAGGTGCATCAAAATGAAAACAAGCCTTTAATGCACTTACCCCTTTATCAGTACGACCACATCCTACCACATGCACTGGTTGATTAAATAAATTACTTAAACATTCTTCTAAACAAAACTGAATCGTATTATTATTATTTTTTTGTTTTTGATAACCATCAAATTGACTACCATCATAACTATATAAACACTTATAACGCATATAATCCTAACTGTTGTATCCAAATTGTAGTAGACAATAAAAACATAACAAAAATAAATAGAAAAATATCAAAACCTCTAATCTTTAAACTCCGATACCTAGTCCTAACCATCCCAGGAACATAACCACGAGTTTCCATCGCATCAGCCAAGTCTTCTGCCCGACTTAGAGCACTAACAAAAATCGGAATAATTAAAGAAATAATACCCGCAACTTTTTCACGAAAACTTCCCTCTTCAAAATCAACACCCCGAGAAGCTTGCGCTTGCATAATTCTTTGAGTCTCTTCAATTAAAGTCGGAATAAAACGCAAAGCAATCGAAATCATTAAAGCTATTTCATGAGCAGGTAATCCAAATTTAGTAAAAGGAGATAGTAAATCTTCGATCGCTAAAGTCATATCTAGTGGTTTAGTAGTAACTGTTAATAATGTTGTAATAATAATCATTAATATTAAGCGCAATAAAATAAATACAGTACTATAAACAGCATCACTATAAATTTTAAACCAGCCAATATTTAACCATAATTCGCCATTTTGTAATTGAAAAATATTAATAATAAATAAAAATAATGACATAAAGATCATTGGCTTAATAGCACCAATAATCATTTTAAAAGGTATTTTAGCACTTAAACATACAAAAATTAATAAACTAAATAAAATTCCATAACCTAAAAAAGACTGTAATAAAAATGTTAATACTAGCATTAAAATTAAAATCATTATTTTCATTCTAGGATCAATTTTATTTAACCAACCATCAATATCTAAATAGCGACCTAATACAATTTTATTCATTGGCACTCCTTAACTAAAAAATCAACACATTCATCAAAATGATATAATTCATCATTAAAATTTAACTGTTGTTGTAACTGAATTATTGGCGGTAATACAAAACCTAACTCTTGTATCAAATCATGATTTTTAAAGAAATTAAAAACATCATCATTATATAATAAATTACCATTATCCAATACAACTACATAATCAGCATATTCAAAAACCGCATTTAAATCATGAGTAACAATAATAATTGTCTTATTCTCTTCTTTATTTTTACGCACAAATAAATTCATCATATCTTTACTACTCTTTGGATCTAAACCTGCTGTCGGCTCATCAGCCACAATTATGTCAGGATTAAGAGCCAAAATACCAGCAATAGCTACTTTCCGCTTTTGGCCACCAGATAATTCTAATGGTGATCTAGTCCATAATTCACTAGTAATACCAACATCTTTTAAAGCTTGTGTTGCCAATAATTGTGCCTGATCTTTGATATTTTCAAAATTTAGTGGACCAAACATCACATCTTTTAAAACTGTTTCTTCAAACAATTGAGCTTCAGGAAATTGAAAAATCAAACCAACTTTTTGTCTTAGTTGTTTAGTTTTTTTAGTTTTTTTATTGGCTATAATTTCAAAATCATCAACTA
>JAEWIH010000139.1 GCA_023387245.1 Bacillota bacterium
AAAACCGGTAGTGGAGCAAGAATTAGAAGAACGTGTTGTAACGATTAATCGTGTTACTAAAGTTGTTAAAGGTGGTCGTCGTTTCCGCTTTTCTGCTCTTGTAGTAGTTGGTGATAAAAAAGGAAGAGTTGGTTTTGGATTAGGTAAAGCTAATGAAGTTCCGGATGCTATTAAAAAAGGTGTAGAGGCTGCTAAGAAAAACATGATTAGAATACCGATTATTAATGGTTCAACTATTTCTCATCCAATTACAGGTAAATATGGTGCTGGATGTGTAAGAATGTTACCAGCTACAGAAGGTACTGGGGTAATTGCTGGTGGTTCTATTCGTGTTGTTCTTGAACTTGCTGGTATCAATGATATTTTAACTCGTTGTATTGGATCAAGAACTCCGATTAATATGGTTCGTGCTACTTTTGATGGTTTGAAAAATTTAAGAACTATTAATCAAGTGGCTCGCTTACGTGAAAAGAAAGTAAGCGAAATTCGCTAATAGGAGGTTTTATGAAATTACATACATTAGAATATACTCCTGGTTCTAAAAAAGAATCTAAAAGAGTTGGACGTGGCCATGGTTCTGGAAATGGTAAAACATCTGGTCGTGGTGAAAAAGGGCAAAATGCTCGTTCTGGTGGCGGTGTAGCGATTGGTTTTGAAGGTGGTCAAACTCCTTTATACCGTCGTTTACCAAAACGTGGATTCCATAATCCTTTCCGCAAGGAGTATGCTGTTGTCAATTTAGAACAATTAAATAGATATGAAGATGGTAGTGAAGTTACTTTAGAAACTTTAATTACTGATGGAGTACTAAATAAGGCTCTTTGTGGATTGAAAGTATTAGGGCAAGGCAATTTAGAAAAGAAATTAGTTGTTAAGGCACATAAATTTTCAAAATCTGCTCAACAAGCTATTGAAAATGCAGGCGGCAAAGTTGAGGTGATCTAACATGATTAAAACATTTGTCGAGTTATTTAAAAACAAAGAAACTCGCAAAAAGATTTATTTCACGTTAGTTTGTTTGGTGATAGTGAGATTGGGTGTTCATATCACTGCACCAAACATAAATCATTTTTATATTAAAGCTTCTTTGAATAATACTAATTCGATTTTAGATATGATGAATTTATTGGGTGGAGGATTTATACAGTCATTTGCGATTTTTTCGATGGGTGTTGGTCCATACATTACTGCTTCTATCGTATTTGAATTATTGTCTATGGACGTTATTCCTCACTTAACTAATTTAAAAAAAGAAGGTGAGAAGGGTAGAAAGAAATTAGATACTTATACTCGCTATTTATCAGTTGTATTATGTTTTGTCCAATCAATAAGTTTGTTATATGCAACAAATATATCTAATCCGGGTTTAGTTATTGATCCTAGTTTTGGCGGATATTTTAAAACAGGATTAGTAATGACAGCTGGTTCGATGTTTATGTTGTGGATTGCTGATCAAATTACTAAAAAAGGTATTGGTAACGGAACTTCAATGTTAATTTTTGTTGGGATAGTTGCTAATATTCCTCAACAATTTCAAGCAACTTATGCTGATTTGTTAGGAAATGGTTTTAGTGTTTCAGGATTAATTAGTTTTATTATGTTTGTTGTTATGTATTTCCTAATTATTGTATTAGTTGCTTATATGGGAAATGCTGAAAGAAGAATACCTATTCATTATACTTCTAGTTCTGTAGTACAGAAAAAATCTGATAAGAGTTATTTGCCGTTAAAAATTAATTCTGCGAGTGTTATTCCAGTTATTTTCGCTTCAGCGATTATGACGGCACCTTTAACGGTTTTAAGTTTTTTCAATAATGAAACTGCGATAGGTATTCATGGGTTTTTAAATAATATTTTTAGTTTAACTACATGGAATGGGTTGTTGATTTATTCAATATTAATTATTTTGTTTACATTCTTTTATACAAATTTACAAGTAGATCCGAAAAAGATTTCTCAAGATTTGGCTAAGAATGGCTCATATATTGTTTCTATACGTCCAGGCGATGATACTTTTAATTATATTAAAAAAGTATTAAATCGGATTACGGTTTTAGGCGCATTATTTTTGTTATTTATCGCTTTGATACCTTATTTAATTCCAATGATATTTAACATACCACATCGTTTAGCTATTGGTGGTACTGGTATGATAATTGTTGTTGGTGTTGCGCAAGAAACAATGAAATCTTTATCTGCTCAATTAACTCAAAGGAAGTATTCTGGATTTAAGCGAGGCCGTTAATGAATATATTAATAATGGGAGTTGCTGGTAGTGGTAAAGGAACAATGTCAAAATACATAAAAGAAAAGTATCACATACCACATATATCTTCTGGTGAAATGTTTCGTGAAGCAATTCGTAATAAAAGCGAATTAGGTGTTTTGGCGAAACAATATATTGATCACGGATTATTAGTTCCTGATGATGTTACTATTAAAATGATTCAAGAGAGGTTATCTCGTCCCGATTGTGCTAATGGTTATTTATTAGATGGATTTCCTAGGACAATGATTCAGACAGGAGCTTTTGAAAAGAGCATGAAAGATCTTGATAGAGAAGTAAATTGTGTAATTAATTTAAATGTTGATTTTGATATATTAGCTAAACGTATTACAGGAAGAAGAGTTTGTCCTTCTTGTGGAGCGATTTTTAATATTTATAATCACAAACCTAAAAATGAATCTATTTGTGATTTTTGTAAAGGTCCTTTGAAACAAAGATCGGATGATACTTTAAAACAATTGGAAATTAGATTGTCTGAGTATGAACATTTAACTAAACCGGTAATTGATTTTTATACTGGTAAGGGTGATGTTTTACAGATAGATGCTTCTAAATCTGTGGAAGAGGTTTGGGAACAACTAGAATTAGAATTGGAGAAAAAGGATGCCTATAACAACTAAATCAGCTCGTGAAATTGAGATCATGAAATATGCTGGATATATTGTGGCACATACTTTGGATTTTATAAAACCTTTTCTAAAACCGGGCATATCGACATTAGAAATAGATAGATTATGTCATAAACATATTGAGGAATTAGGTGCTGTTCCTAATTTCCTCAATTATAATGGGTTTCCTAATGCGGTTTGTACATCCGTTAATGAAGTATTGGTTCATGGTATTCCTTCTAAAGATACGATTTTAAAAAATGGTGATATTATTACTATTGATTGTGGGGCTTTATATAAGGGATATCAT
>JAEWIH010000004.1 GCA_023387245.1 Bacillota bacterium
TATGGACTAATGCGTAGATTGTTAGAAAATGATAATAAAAATGTTGAATTGTTTGTTACTTATGAGCCACATTTATCTTTTGTTGCTGAATGGTTAAAACAGTTGGATGGAGAGTCTGAGGGTAAGGAAGGCAAAGGATTATTACCACATAGTGTTACTAATTCTACTGATTTACATTCTATGGGCCAATTTGTTCAAGAAGGTACTAAATGTCTATTTGAGACGATATTATTTACTAAAAATCCGTTGGCTGATATGCAGTTTCCAGTTGATAATAGTAATGAGGACAATATGTCTTATTTAGAAAATAAGTCTTTACATTGGGTTAATCAGCAGGCGATGCTTGGGACGTTAAAGGCGCATGTTGATACAGGTAAAGTTTCTAATATTGTAATTACTTTTGAAGATAATAGTGAATATACATTTGGTTATATGGTTTACTTTTTCTTTAAAGCTTTGGCAATGAGTGCATATTGGTTAGATGTTAATCCATTTGATCAACCTGGGGTTGAAGTGTATAAGAAAAACATGTTTGTTTTATTGGGTAAAAAATAAAATTTAATTTTATAGAGAGGATATATAATGAAAACTCAAATCTTAAATGGTATTGGTAAATTATATAATGATAATAATATTACTATAGTTCATAAATCTTTATTAACTAATGAACAAATACCGTCACACAATCATGAAGGTTTTAATATATTTTTTATGGTTTCTAAAGGTAGTATAGAAGTACTTTTAAATGAAGATGAAAAATATGATTTAGAAGCTGGAGATATTTTAAATTTTGATGGTAATAATTATATATCGGCTAAAGCTATTAAAGATAGTGATATATATGTTTATTTAGTGAATAAGTAAAAACGATGCTATTTCTAGCATCGTTTTATTTTATGTATTGATTCATATTGTCAGTAGTCATAATTTTATATTTAGTATCTAAAACTTGGAAGCGATTATCGTTATAATATTGATTACTACTATCGATACACCAAGTAACTCCAATATTATTATCATTAAATTTATTTCTTAGTTTTTCGACTAATTGATTACCTTCTTCAATAGAAGATAAAAATAATGCGGTTGAAGCAATGTCTGCCCAAGCAGAATCTTTAATCATTATATTTACGAATCGATAATTATATGCTGGATAATTTGTATCTGGATCAATTAAATGGTGATAAATTTTGTTATTTTCATCTTGATAAAATCTTTGATAATCACCTGATGTAACAAAAGAAATAGTTCCAGGATATTGATATGCGAATAGTGATTTATTACTAACTAAACTAGGTTCTTCAATACCGACTACCCATGGTTTATTTTCAGGTTTGGTATTAATAGTTCTAACATTTCCACCAGCAGAAATTAGTCCATATTCTAGACCCATTTTCTCTAATTCTAAAGCTACTTTTTCAGTCGCAAAACCTTTAGCTATTCCGCCAACATCTAAACTTATATTTTGATCATCTATATAGACTGTATTTTCATTTTCATCAATTTGAATATGTTGCCAGCCGTGATGTTTTTTAGACTCTTTCAGTTCTGTTTCGCTAGGGACTTTACCAGGCATATTTTGTTGGTTTAGCGCAATTCCTTCTTCTCGATATTTATGCCAGATTGATAAAGTGTTGCCGATAGTAATATCAAATTTATGATTAGTAAATTCATAGGCTTCTTTGGCTAATAATAATAATTCTATAATTTCTGGATCGACTTTTACTTTTTCTTTGCCAGCTTTGTCATTAATAGTTTTAATATTATTTATACCATCATAATTGTCAAAAGTTGAAAATAATTGATGATAATGAATGAATAGTTTTTTAAGTTTTTCGCTATATTTATCGAATTCAGATTGACTTTTAGTATATGCGATTAGCTGGAATTGAGTATTAAAGCCTAAAGTCGTATATATTTGTTGATATTGTTTATAATTATTTTGACATGCTGTTAATGATATAATACAAAAAAATATCAAAATTGATAAAAATATTTTTTTCATAAAACCTCCATGTAGTATTCTAACATAATTATTTATTAATACTTAAAAAATCTTGATAAATTCATGCCAAAAAATGGTATAATCAATAAGTAAAATAAATGGGAGGTATTTTATGGGCTTTTTTTTAGGGCGGATGTCATATTTTATAAATGCCAAAAAAGAGTTGACTACTAATGCTGATATTTTGGAAGTTAAACCAGAAAAAGTTTATATTCCTTTAACAGCTTTTGCTAATCCGGAAGTGGAATTGTTAGTAGAGCCGGGTGATAGAGTTTTAAGAAATCAGGCTATTGCTAAAACGAAAGGAAGATTTATTTTTCAGCTGTTTTCTTCTGTATCAGGTAGAGTAGTTGAAGTTGTAGATTTGAATCATCCTTCTGCTGTTAGAAAGGTTAAGCACCTTGTAATTGAGAATGATGGTTTATATGAAACAGTTTATAATAAATTAGATGATTATAAATCTGTTGATACTCATAAATTATTAAATCATATTAAAGATATGGGTATTGTTGGTTGTGGGGGAGCTGGTTTTCCTACATATATGAAATATCGTGGTGTTAAGGGTATTAAAAGCATTTTGATTAATGCTGTTGAATGTGAACCTTATTTGACTAGCGATTATGTTATGTCTAAACAATATATCGATCAGTTATTTGAAGGATGTAATATTCTTTTAAAGATTGCTGGTTGTGATGAAGTTAAAATTGCGATTAAAAAGGATAAAAAAGAATTAATTTCTAAGTTAGAACAAAAAGCTAAAACTTATAATAATATTCAGATTGTACCAGTACCTAATGTTTATCCTATGGGTTGGGAAAGAACTTTAGTTTATCAAGTGTATAAAAAACGTTATTCTAAATTACCTTCAGAAGTAGGTGTAATTGTTAATAATGTTTCTACAGCGATTGCTGTTGCTAGAGCAGTTATTGATGGTGTCGCAATTATTGATAAATTGGTTACAGTGTCTGGAGAAGGTATTAATCATCCTGCTAATGTTTTAGCTCCTGTTGGTACTTTAGTTAAAGAATTAATTGATGTATGTAAAGGTGTTGATGGTGATGTAGTTTTAGCTGCGGGTGGCCCAATGATGGGTAAATCGATGTTAAATGATCAATTTGTTATTAATCCGGCATTAAATGGATTAACGGTATTAAAACATAAAAAAATTGAGGCTAATGATTGTTTACTTTGTGGTAGCTGTGTTGATCATTGTCCAGCAGGATTAGTTCCTGTAAAAATAGTGCAGGCGGAAAAAGCAAAAAATTTAGATATGATTGCGCGTTTTAGTGCTGATGAGTGTGTAGAGTGCGGTTTGTGTAGTTATGTATGTCCGTCTAAAATTGATGTTAAAGAGGGTGTCAAAAAAGCTAAAATGGCTTTGGCACTTAAAAAATAGGAGGTTGTATGGCTTATAAAAGTCAAATTTCACCGAGTATTCGGGGCAAGGCTTCAACTCAAAAAATAATGCATTATTTATTAGCATGTTTAGTAGTTGTTTATGGATATTCTTTGTTTATATTATATAATTTATATAATATCCGATACGTTATCCATGCACTTTTATTGTTATTAGTTTCTTTAATAACAGCATTAGTTATTGAGTGCGGGTTTGCTAGGTTTTATAAAATTAAAATTAAGAAACATTTATTAAATTCATTTCCCTGGATTACTTCTTTTATATTAGTATTAAGTGTTCCAGTATCGACAGATTTATATCCAATGTTTGTTGCTACAGTTTTTAGTATTTTGATTGCTAAATTGTTATTTGGTGGATTTGGTCAAAATATTTTTAATCCTGCTGCTGTTGGCAGAGCTGTTTTAGTACAATCATTTGGTGCTGTTGTTGCTAAAGATATTGTTGTTGGAGCAACTCCGATTGCTAGTGTAGCTGCTAATAATTGGACAATTG
>JAEWIH010000118.1 GCA_023387245.1 Bacillota bacterium
TCTCTGGCTACATTTTGTATATTTTGGTTTAATGTTACATTTACCAATCTTATAATTCTCAACACATTCTAATTTAAATTCCCATGAATATTTCATAAAAAATTACCCCTCCTCCTAGTTGTCTAGCATTTGGGGTACATATCACAACAGGAGGTTCACTTTTATTATGAGATTGACTTATGAAAACAAGTTAAAAATGTATGACTTATGGAAAAATCGGGACTATAGTCCAACTATAAAAGTTAAATAACATTACCTTAATTGAAATAAATTGTAACCATTTATCTGTAACAATTTAGGTAATCTTATTTTAACTCTTATATGATGAAGTATAGGAGATATTTTTAAGGACATTTTTACTAACACTTAAGACATTATCACTTACTAATTACAGAATTAGATTTTAGTTAGATTATTGTTTGACTTAATTAGATAATGAGTGTAAAATATTAATGCTATTGATTGAGATAGCGGTGGGAGTGCTATTGCGACGGCACGTACCACGACACAAAAATAACTAAAAAAGGGGGAATGTTTTGTGAGTAAAAAGGTTGCTAAACAAGTTAAACTACAGTTTGCTGCTGGGCAAGCAAGACCGGGCCCGGCTTTAGCTGGTGCTGGTGTGAATATGCCTCAATTTTGTAGTGCTTTTAATGATGCTACAAAAGATAGAATGGGTGATGTTGTTCCAGTT
Source organism: Bacillota bacterium (assembly GCA_023387245.1). Lineage (GTDB taxonomy): Bacteria > Bacillota_I > Bacilli_A > Erysipelotrichales > Erysipelotrichaceae > DUUI01. The sequence goes on from JAEWIH010000118.1 coordinate 695, forward strand.
GTGATTACAGTTTATGAAGATAAGAGTTTTGAGTTTGTTTTAAAGACTACTCCTGCTTCAATTTTATTAAAGAAAGCTGCTGGTATTAGTAGCGGTTCTAGTAATGCTAAGACTACTAAAGTTGGAACAATTACTAAGGCTCAATTGCGTGAAATTGCTGAGTATAAAATGGTTGATTTAAATGCTAATGATGTAGAAGCGGCGATGAATATTATTGCTGGTACTGCGCGTAATATGGGCATTGTTATTGAAGGGATGGGAGAATAATTATGCCAAAACACGGAAAGAATTTTAAAAAGGCTTTAGAGGCTGTTAAAAAAGATTTTGCTTATGATGTTAAGGAAGCTATTAAGTTAGCTAAAGAAATTAAGTTTGCTAAGTTTGATGAGTCTTTTGGATTGAGTTTTAATTTAAATGTAGATCCTCGTCATGCTGATCAACAAATTCGTGGGGCACTAGTGTTGCCTCATGGTACTGGTAAAACTCAAAAAGTTTTGGTTATTACTCAAGGTCCTAAAGAGGCTGAGGCTAAAGAGGCTGGTGCTGATTTTGTTGGTGGTAAAGAATTATTAGAAGATATTAAAAAAGGCTGGTTTGAGTTTGATATTATTGTGGCTACTCCTGATATGATGGGTGAGCTTGGTAAGTTGGGTAAACTTTTAGGTCCTAAAGGTTTAATGCCTAATCCTAAGACTGGCACAGTTACTAATGATTTGGCTAATGCGATTGCTGAAATTAAGAAAGGTAAAGTTGAATATCGTGTAGATAAAGAGGGTAATATCAATGTTTTAGTTGGTAAGTCTTCTTTTAGCGATGAGGCTTTATATGAAAATATTAAGGCTTTATATTCAACAATTTTAAAGGCACGTCCTGCTGCTGTTAAGGGTGCTTATATTAAGAATTTAGTGTTGTCTACGACAATGGGTCCTGCTATTAAAGTATCTGGCGATAGTATTGCTTAATAATTAATTTTAAAAATAAACTTCACCTTGGGGTGAAGTTTTTTGTATATAAAATATTGAGTTTATCTTAATGTAAACACTTGCATAAAAATAAAAAAAATATTACAATTAAGTCAAGAAACATTTTATGATTTTTAGGATAGGAGAGTGATAGATATGAAAAAATCTAAAAAAATTTCTATAGCATTGTGTTCTGTTATATTGATGGGTATTTGTAGTTTTGGAATTGTGTATGCTATTTCCGGGGATTTTACGCATATACCATACAATAAAATTCCAGGCGGTGGTCATTGTAAAGTGGCGATAAATTATGGAAACACGAAGAATACAACAGGAAAAACAGCTAGTTTTAAAATAGATTCAGGTAATTTTTTACCTGTTAATACTCGTTTGGTTTTTGGTAATCAAAATTTAGCTTCTGATTCTGTGTCTAGTGTTGGAGATAAACATTATGTTTTACTTGCTAATGAATATAATGGTGTTATAAAGGGTGGTACATATTATAATAAGACTTGTACTCATTTGTTTGAAGGTAGTAATACTTCAAGTCCAGAAGTCTGGTTTTCTGCAGATAATCTAAGATAATTTAAATTGGGCGGAGTTTAACGCCTTATTTTTTTAATGTTGATTAGAAAGGAGCAAGATTGATTAAAAAATATCAATCTATGAATATATGACGAATTTAGTTAATTTATTTAGAAAAGTCAGAAAAGAGAAAATAATATTATGGATTGTTTTGTTATTGCTTTTAACAATAAATACATTTTTAACTGCTAATAGTGAACAAATAAGTTATGAGTCTAATCGAGGATTATCTTTGTATTATTATATGCAATCAGTAGGTTTTAGTCTTTGGTTTTATTTTATAATGTGTTTTATGATTCCAAACATATATAGTGTTGATATATTAAAGAAGAAAAATAATCATTATCATTATTTTGAAATTACAAAAAAAGGATATAAAAATTATTGTATTAGTAATTTTAAGAAAAATTCTTTAATCACATTTTTTTCTGTTTTGTTTATACATTTATATTTACTTTTCTTAATCAATTTTTTTATTTCTCCGATTAAAGTAGATAATTTTGACAAAGTCGGTTTTTATGTAGGTTTAAATTATGATATGATGGTAAATTTGATATTATATGTTATATTTTCGATTATTGGTTATGTTGTTTTTTCGAATTTTATATTGAGTTTACAATTATATATTAAAAACATTTTTATTTATCGAGCTTTAGGTACTATTTTGGGGATTGTTCTTTTTATTGTGCCGGCATATTTGAATATAATCTTTTTTAGATTGGAACCTTTAAAGTTTTTGTCTATAATTCCCGGGATATTTTTTATTCCGAATATTATTACTCCTTCTTTGGAGAGTATTAGTATACGGGGATTATCTCCGTTAGTTGGATTTATTTTGACATTGACGCTTTATTTCATTATGACTTTAGTGATTTTTAAACATAAGAGTATAAAGGAACATATATATGAGTAGATTTTATCTAAATTCTTTTACATTAAAAGATTATATTTTATTATTACTTCCGTTTTTAGTTTCAATTGTGTTTATGTATACAACTAATAATATTATTCAATCTATTGTTTTTAATAGTTATCTTTATTATGCGATAAACGATGCATATTTAATTCAGAGTTTTACTAAAATAAATGAAATGAATCGTTTAGGTCATTTACTTATACCGAGATTAGGGAATAAAACTTTTTATTTAAATACAATAAAATCTAGTTGTGTAATAGCGTTAGTATTTTTTATATTTCAATATGTATTTATGGTTTTGGTTTATGGTGGGATTCCTGTTGGATATGAGAAATATGTTTTGTTATTTACTGTTTGTTATGTTTTGGTATTTGTTATAATGCAGAGTATTTTGTGTTTACAGGTCGGAAAGAAGATGAACCTTATTTATCTTTTATTACCTATATTTTTAAATTTATTATTTCGTTATTATTTTGTAGAAGTTTATTTTGCTCTTTGAAAGGTGTTAATTATGTTAAATTTATCAGTTAAAAATTTAAATAAGTGTTTTAAAAATGAGTTGATTCTTGATGATGTTTGTTTGGATTTAAAAGAGGGCGATATAATTTTGATTAAGGGTAAGAATGGATCGGGGAAATCGACTTTGTTGAAAATATTGTGTGATATTTTGACTTATGATAGTGGTGTTATAAATTATACTAGTCGTAAAATAGGGGCTTTAATTGAAAATCCGGGGTTTATTGAATCGGAATCGATTGCTTATAATTTACGTGATTTATGCTGTAGCAAAAAATATGACGAGAATAGAGTTATTGAATTGTGTGGTTTATTTAATCTGTCATATAAAGATAGGACTAAGTTAAGCAACTATTCATTGGGTATGCGTCAGAAGGTTGGAATAATTCAAGCGTTGATCAATGATTATGATTATTTGTATTTAGATGAGCCGATAAGGGGATTGGATAAAGATAGCATAGAAACTTTTGTTAAAATTATGAATGAGCAAGCTAAAAATCACATTACAATAATTGCTTCTCATGATGCTTTAGAGGGAATTTGTTTTAGTCAAAAATATGAGATGATAAAAGGCAAATTAAGTCTTATAAAGGAATGAAAGGATAATTAAAATGTTAAAGATAACATCGCTATCTAAGAGTTATGGTAGTAAAAAAGTAATTGATAATCTGAATTTTGAAATATTAAAGCCAAGTATAATTCATATTCGTGGTACTAATGGTTGTGGAAAAACTACCTTATTTAAATTGATTGCGGAAATTGAAGAGCCTGATTCAGGAATTATTGAGAAATCAGATATTGTACATCTTGGAGTTGTTATTGAAAATGGTGGTTTCATTGAAAATAAAAGTCTTAAGTATAATTTAGAGTATCTTATTAATGTTCGTAAAGAAGCAACTATTAATTATGCTAAAGATTTATGTACAATGTTTTCTTTGGATTTTGAGAGTAATAAAAAAATTAAAGATTTTTCAATTGGTATGCGTCAAAAGGCTGGGATTATTCAGGCGGTTATGGAAAATCAGAATTTGATAATATTAGATGAGCCTTCTAGGGGTATGGATGAAGAGAGTGTTATTGTTTTTTCGAGATTAATAGAAGATTTAAAAAAAGATAATAAAACAGTTATAATTGCATCACATGAAATATTAGATCGAATATGTTTTGATGAAATTTATGTTATGGAGAATGGGCGTCTTGAAAGAGAAATTTGAAATAGTTGTTTTGGGGTGTTTATTGTTATAAAGACAGCTTATTATTTTATATTGGGTATGGTGCTTATGTTTCTAATTCATGTAGTATTTTATGTTTTTTTATAATGGGCATAAAAAAATACGCTTTGGTTAATGATGGCTATTAAAGTCATCTTTTTTAGTTATAATTTAATTGTTTGTTTATAATTAAGTATGAAATATTATTGTCCTAATTGTGGTACTTGTACAGTTGATCATTTTTTGGTTTTTAAAGGTAAAATTATTTGTCGTCAATGTTTAATGTTTACTGGTAACAGGGCTGGTTTTAAGATTGAAAAATGCTTAAATAGTCGGTTTCAATTAAAATATCCATTAACTCCTAATCAGAAGCGGGCTAGTCAAAAAATATTGGATTATACTAAAGGTGGTAAAAGTGTTTTGGTTCATGCGGTTTGTGGTGCTGGTAAGACGGAATTAGTTATTGAAACGATTAGTTATTTGTTGGCTAATAATTTGAGAGTTGGGTGGATGATTGCTAGGGTGAGTGTTGTTTTGGAGATTGGTCAACGGCTTAAACAAATTTTTAAACAGAATAAGATAGTTACTTTATATGGTGGGCATAGTTTAGTATTGAATGGTGATATTGTGGTTTTGACGGCTCATCAGTTATATCGTTATCAACAGTATTTTGATTGTTTAATTGTTGATGAGCCTGATGCTTTTCCTTTTAAAAATGATGCCGTTTTATGGCATTTAATGGAAAATAGTTGTTGTGGGACTAAAATATTTTTAACGGCTACTCCTGATAAAAAATTGAAACAGTTAGTTAGTAAAAATCAGTTATCGTTAGTAACTCTCAATCAGCGTCCTAGTTATCGGCTTTTGCCTGTTCCTAAGTTATTGATTGGTTTTAGATGGATGATTTGGATGTGGACATATTACTATTTTAATAAGTTTAAAATAGGCAAGTCTTTATTTTTTGTGCCTACAATTGAATTGGGCAACTTTTTAGCAAAATGGCTTAGAGTACCGTTTTTGTCTTCGTTGACTATAAATTTAGAAAAAGCGATTAATGATTTTAGAAATAGTGAACGTGGTAGTATTATTACGACATCTATTTTAGAAAGAGGGGTTACTTTTTCGGGTATTAATGTGATAGTGATATTGGCTTGTCATCCGATTTTTGATACGGCTAGTTTAGTCCAAATTAGTGGGCGTGTGGGGAGGGATATTAATAGTGATAAGGGAGAGTGTATATTTTTGGCTAATAAAAAGACGAAGGAGATTGAGGAGTGTTTAAAATTAATCAATACTGCCAATGCTCATGCATCTACTGTTTAAAGCCTTTTACTGTTTTTAATAATTTATATGATTTTATTAGTCCTGATTTCTATTTGTGTAAACAATGTAAAAATAATTTAATTTATCGACCTATAAAAATATATATGAATGATTTAGTTGTTAGTTGCTTATATCAGTATAATGATTTTTTCTCTAGCATTTTTAATCGCTATAAACGTTATGGTGATTTAATTTTGGCTAAATGGTTAAAAAAACAACATTCTATACCATTTTATTATCAACAAATTCAAGTTCCTTCTTCTATTAAGGCTAAGGAGGAGAGAGGTTTTAATCATTTGAAGTTGATATATCCTAAGTCGATAGAGGTGTTTTTGAAAAATGATTTTTATGTTCAAAAAAATAGTCGTCTTTTTAAAAGAAAACAAATTTGTTTTGAGCTTAAAAGTAACATTAATTTAAGAGATAGAGTTTGTTTAGTTGATGATGTCATTACTACTGGTTCCAGTATTTTAGAGGCTAAAAGACTTATTCCACAAATTAAAAAAAGTTATGTGATTTGTTATCACCCTTTATTGTTAAAACAGTATCGTTATAGAAAAATTTAGCAAAATTTAAAGTTTCATTTTAAAACGCTTTCAAATGTGATATAATATAAATCATAAGGAAAGGTAATGTTTTATTTGATGAAGGGTGTAGTTAAACAATTCAATAAAGATAAGGGCTACGGATTTATTAAATTAGATGATGGTCGCGATGTTTTTTTCCACTATTCACAATTAGTGATGGAAGGATTTAAAAATATTGAAAGTGGTGCTAGTGTTGAATTTGAATTAATCGAAACAGAGCGCGGTGCTCAAGCACATCACGTTGTTAAGATTGTTGAATAAAGAGTCGGATTTCCGACTTTTTGTTTATTTGGTGTTTCGTTATAAAAAAATGTGATAAAATAAAAAGGACATGAAAACCAAAATATTTAGTGATTTAGAGATAGATGCTATCGCAAAACTATTGAGATCTGGTGGCATAGTTTCAATTCCAACTGATACCTTACTAGGTTTGGCGGTAATGAGTAATAACTTAGAAAGTATTTATAGGTTGCGACAAATTAAGCAACGGCCTAATGAAAAAGCGTTGGCTTATATGGTTGATAATTTAGAAAAAATCGAAGCAGTATGTGATTTGAAAGAGCGTGATTATCGCCTAATTTCTGAATTTTTGCCGGGTCCAATTACTTTCATTTTTAACAAAAAGGCAAATTTAAAGATTGTTGATGAATCGGGATTAAATACTTTAGCTATTCGGATACCTAATCATCCTTTTGTTATTAGTCTAATTAGTCGCTTAGAATTTGGTCTTTATGTGCCAAGTGCTAATATTTCTAGTCAGCCTCCAGCTACTACCTATCAACAAGTGTTAGAAATATTTGATGGAAAAATTGATGGTGTAGTTGCTTTAAATAGCTTAAATATGATGGCTTCTACGATCATTGATGCTAGTGGTGATGATTTGAAATGTTTGAGGAAGGGTCCAATTTCTTTAAAAGAAATAGAAATGAGGTTGAAAACTAATGAGTAGTAAAATATTTGATTTAATTGATAAAGAATATCAAAGACAACTAGAGCATATCGAATTAATTGCTTCTGAAAATTATGTTAGTGATAATGTTTTAAAAGCAACTGGTAGTATTTTAACTAATAAGTATGCTGAAGGCTATCCAGGAAATCGCTATTATGGCGGTTGTCAAGTAATTGATGAAATTGAGGCTTATACGATAGATTTAGCTAAGCAGCTTTTTGGGGCTGATCATGCTAATGTGCAAGCTCATAGTGGTTCTAGTGCTAATTTGGCGGCCTATATGGCAGTTTTAAAACCTCAAGACACAGTGTTAGGTATGGATTTAAATAGTGGTGGTCATTTAACTCATGGTTCACCTTATAATTTTTCGGGTAAATGGTATAATTTTGTTGGTTATGGTGTTGATAAAAATAGTGAGTGTATTGATTATGACTATGTTTTAGCATTGGCTAAAAAACATCAACCTAAATTAATTGTTGCTGGTGCTAGTGCTTATTCACGGACTATTGATTTTAAAAAATTTAAAGAAATCGCTGATGAAGTAGGGGCATTATTAATGGTAGATATGGCTCATATTGCTGGATTAGTAGCTGCAGGTTTACATAATAGTCCTGTGCCTTATGCCGATATAGTTACTACTACTACTCATAAAACTTTAAGAGGTCCTCGTTCAGGATTGATATTGTGTAAAAAAGAATTAGCTAAATCGATTGATAAAGCAATATTCCCTGGTTGTCAAGGTGGTCCTTTGGAACATGTTATCGCCGCAAAAGCGATTTGTTTTGAAGAAGCATTGAGACCAGAATTTAAAAATTATCAACAACAGGTTATTAAAAATGCTAGTATTATGGCTAAAACTTTTATTGATAATGGCTGTCGGGTTGTTTCTGGGGGTAGTGATAATCATTTAGTTAATGTAGATGTTATGACTAGTTTTAATTTAACTGGTAAACAAGTTTCAGATCGTTGTAATCGTTTTGGGATTACTTTAAATAAAAATATGATTCCTTTTGATAGTCAAAAACCGGTTCATTGTTCAGGTATTAGAGTTGGTTCGCCAGCTATGACGACTCGTGGTTTTTTAGAAGCTGAATTTGAACAAATAGCTAAGTGGATTATTGCTTTGTCTAAAAATTATGAAGATGATGAATTGGCTAATGAAATTAGCCAACAAATTAAAAATTTATGTATTAAATATCCGTTGTTTAAAGGAGGAGATAAATAATGGTTACTGTTTTAGATCATCCACTAATTACCCACAAGCTAGCTCAAATGCGGAATGTAGAAACTACTACTAGAGATTTTAGACAAAATTTAGATGAAATAGCTGGTTTGATGGCGTATGAAATTACTCGTGATTTACCAGTAAAAGAAGTTACCATTCAAACTCCTGTTGCTGAGTGTAAAACTCATATTTTGGCTAAAGAGGTAGTATTAGTACCAATTATTCGGGCTGGATTAGGGATGGTTGATGGCATTCGTTCTTTAGTACCGACTGCTAAAGTTGGGCATGTTGGTGTTTATCGTGATGAAGAAACTTTAAAACCGCATGAATACTTTTGTAAATTACCTTCTTTACTTGAAGATGCTATAGTGATGGTTTTAGATCCGATGTTAGCGACTGGTGGTAGTGCTGAGGCTACGATTTCGATGTTGAAGGCTAAAAATGCGAGACAAATTAAATTAATTTGTTTAGTTGGTGCTCCTGAGGGGGTGGAGGCAATTCAAAAGGCTCATCCTGATGTTGATATTTATTTAGCGGCTTTAGATGAAAAACTTGATGAAAATGGTTATATCGTGCCAGGGTTAGGTGATGCTGGTGATAGAATTTATGGAACAAAATAGTGAAATTTCTTGTGGGGTGGTGGTTATATATCGCCACCGTTTCCTTATTGGTAAACATTTAAGTGGTAATCATTATGATTTTATTAAAGGTCATTTAGAGGCTGGTGAAACATTTGAGGCTTGTGCTAAAAGAGAAGTTTTTGAGGAATTGGGTTTAAGTGTTGATTTAGAAGAAGGTTTTTATGAAAAAACCGAATATGAGATTATGGGTCGTGGTCATAAAATTGTTCATTGGTTTTTAGCTTTTAGTGATGGCGATTTGAAAATAGATTTTAATGAATTAAAAAAAGTTAAGATTTTAAATTTTGAGGATGCTTATAAGCGCTTAACTTATGATAGTGCTAAAAATTTGTTAGTTAAAGTGAAGGAATATTTAGATGGTAGATAAATTTTTATTAATTATTTTATTTTCTATAGCATTTTATTCTTTGTTAGGAATTGATTGGAGCAAAATCTTTTTAAAGAGTAAAAGTCATCTAGCATTATTGCTATGTATTTTGTTGGCGATGACTTTAAGTTATTGTACATTTTCTTTTATTCGTTTTATTAATTTTTTGTGGCAATGATAAATTAAATATCATTTAATTTTATTGTTAAAATTATAAAATTTAGTATAATTTCTACTATATTGATAGGAGTGATATTTGTGATATTTTCCAAAATTGTTGGTGTCGATTTAGGGACTGCGAATTTATTGATTTATGTTAAAGGTGAGGGAATAGTCATTGATGAGCCTTCTGTAGTGGCGGTAGATGATACGACTAAAAAAGTGTTGGCTGTTGGTCATGAGGCTAAAGAAATGCTTGGTAGAACTCCGATGAAAATCCGGGCTATTCGGCCACTAAAAGATGGGGTAATTGCTGATTTTGAAATAACTGAAACGATGTTATCTTATTTTATGAATAAGCTTAATTTAAAAGGTTTTTTTTCAAGACCTGTGATTTTAATTTGTTGTCCAAGCAATATTACTTCTGTTGAAAGAAATGCGATTCGTGATGCTGCTTATCGGGCAGGGGCTAAGCGCGTTTATATTGAAGAAGAGCCTAAAGTAGCGGCTATTGGGGCTGGGTTAGATATATCTCAACCTTTTGGTAGTATGGTATTAGATATTGGTGGTGGTACGACTGATGTGGCGGTTTTATCTTTGGGTGAAATTGTTACTTCGACATCACTTAAAATAGCTGGTGATACTTTAGATAGAGATATTATTAAGTATGTTAAGGATAAATATCAATTATTGATTGGTGATCGGAGTGCTGAGGATATTAAAAAACAGATTGGGACTGTTTATAAATCGAGTCGTGATGATGAAATTGAAGTATCAGGTCGTGATATGGTTAATGGATTACCGAGGACGATTAAAATTCGTTCTTCGGAAACTGAGGTGGCTATGCGTGAAAGTATGGCTGATATCGTTCGGGCTTGTCGGACCGTTTTAGAACAAACACCACCAGAATTATCGGCTGATATTATGGAGCGGGGTATTGTTTTAACTGGTGGTGGCGCTTTGTTACATGGGCTAGATTCTTTATTGATGCAGGAATTACAAATACCAGTTTATTCTGCTAAAAATGCTTTGACTTGTGTGGCTGAGGGTACTGGGATTATGTTGGAAAATTTAAAGCATACTCGTTAATTTAAAAATATAAGGCACTGATTTTGATCAGTGCTTTTTAGTTATTTTGATTAATGCTGTTTATAACATATATAGGGGGATTATATATGATTAGAGAGCTTAAGTTAGAAATGACGAATATGACTAGAGATGAGTTAATTAAGCAACATTTACATTTAGTTTATAAGCGGTTAAATAAATTGAGTGTTTCTCAATTACAGGAACTAAATATAAGCTATTATAATTATTTAGATAGGAGTCAGTTAGAGTGTTCTAAAATTATGCCGTATATAAAAATAGGGAGTGTCGTTTTTTGTGATTTTGGGGATACTTATTTACATGAGTCAGCTTTTTTACATATGGGATTAGTGTTGAGTATATATCGAGGTAAAGCTTTTATTATTCCAATGACTTCTAAAAAAGAATTAATTGTGAAGTATCGTAAAATAATTTATAAAGATCATTTATATTATATTGGAAAAGTTGGGGGATTAAATAGAGAATCGGTTTTGTTTTTAAATGATGGCAAATTTGTTAATAGTGCTAGAATTATTGATATTAAGGGTTATTTAGATACTAATAGTTTAGAATTTTTAAAGATTAAAAGTTTTTATCGCTCTTTATTTGATGTATAATTAATTGATGGAAAAATGGGTAATAGCGTGTTCGGGTGGTCCTGATTCAATGTATTTATTGGAGTGGGCTAGAAAAAAATATGAGTGTATTATTGTTCATATTAATTATCATAAGCGACTAGATGCTGATTATGAACAAAAAATAGTTGAGGATTATTGTGATAAATATAATCTTATTTATCATATTTTTGATTATGAAAGTAATCAAAGTGGTAATTTTCAAAATCAGGCTCGGGAATTTAGATATTTAAAGTTTAGAGAAATTGTTTGTAAATATAAGGCTTTAGGAGTTATGGTTGCTCATCATCAGGATGATGTTTTGGAGTCGATTGTGATCAATTATTTAGCTTATCATCCTTTTAAGTATTTTGGGATAAAAGAAAAAATTGATTTGGATGGCTTATTAGTTTATCGTCCTTTACTAACATTAACTAAACAAATGATTTTAGATTATTGTATGCAACATAATTTATTATATGGGGTTGATCAGTCGAATTTTATGCCGATTTATTTGCGTAATAGAGTAAGAGTAAAAATTAATGATCAAAATCGTTTATTGATTTTAAAATATGGACAATATCATAATTATGTTTTAAATATGTATAAACAGAGCTATTCACTTTCTAATATGTATTTTGGATATAATTATATTTACCAAATTTTAAAGCGCCATATAAGTTGGCGCCAATATCAGGATGTGTGGAGATTTGTTTTGAGTAATAATAAAAAATATGTTTTCCGTAATGGTGATATTTTGTATAAATACAATAATAAAATTATGCTTAAAACGACTAGTGCTGGTTTTAGTGCGACATATTTTAATGTTGATGAATTAGAGAAGTCTGATTGGGTTGATAATAAAAATAATGGTGTTAGATGTGTATTGGGTTTAAGTAAAAATGATTTTCCGTTAACTGTGCGTTCAAATAGTGTTGGTGATAAAATATTATTGGCTTTTGGTCATAAAAAATTAAGTCGCTATTTTATTGATAACAAAATTGATTTGGCTAGTCGTGATAATTATTGGGTAGTTATTAATAGTTTTGGTGATATAATTTTTGTTAATGGGATTGGGGCTGATTTAAATCATCGAAATGGAGAATTTATAGTGAATATGACTGTTAAAAATCCTTTTAATTTGTTATAATGGTTACATTAGTTTTAAAGAGGTAAATATGTTACATAAAGATGTTGATAAAGTAATTGTTAGTCATGAACAAATTGTTGATCGTTGTAAGGAATTGGCAATTGAAATTAAAAAATATTATGAGAATAAAAAGACGCCGATTTTAGTGGCTTTATTAAAGGGTTCTGTGCCTTTTTTGGCTGAGTTGATGAGGCATATTGAGCTAGATGTTGAAATCGATTTTATGGATGTATCTTCATATGATGGCACGGAGTCAATTGGTGATGTGCGAATTTTAAAAGATTTAGATCGTTCGATTAAGGATGAAAATATTTTATTGGTTGAAGATATTGTTGATACGGGTAGAACAGTTTTAGAAGTTACTAAAATGTTATATAATAAAAAGGCTAGTGATGTTAGAGTAGTTACTATGCTAGATAAGCCTTCGCGGCGAGTTGTTGATGTGAAGGCTGATTTTATTGGGTTTGAAATTCCGAATGAGTTTGTTATTGGTTTTGGTCTAGATTATAATGAGAAATATCGTAATTTAGGATTTGTTGGTGTTTTGAAAAAGAGTGTATATAGTCAAAAGGAGGATTAATGAAAAGAAATAGATGGATAAATTTACTTCCTTATTTAATAATTATAATTATATTTATTGCTTTAAATTCGTTTGCTTTTAATGGTGGTAGTACTAATTTAAATTATGAACAGTTTAAAGTTTTGGTTAATGATGCTAAAGATAAGAAAGTAATATTTAATGAGGTTAGTATTAATGTTTCTGAGTTAGTTATTGATATTAATGGTCGTTATACAACTGTTAATAATAATCAAAGCGAGTCGTTTAAAACTCGGATTATAAATTCACAAGAAACGGCTGAGTTTGTTAATGCTAATTTGGCTAATTATATTCGTGATCCTTATGCGAATAAGGATTTGATTAATATTGCGATGTCGATTGTTCCATATTTGATTATGGGTGGTTTTATTGTCTTTATGTTGTCGCGTATGGGGGGTGCTAATTCTAAGGCCTTTGATTTTTCTCGTTCTACTGCTCGTTTAGAGAGTAATGTTAAGATCCGCTTTAAGGATGTTGCGGGTGTTGAGGAAGAGAAAGAGGAAATGAAGGAATTAATTGACTATTTGCGTAATCCTAAGCGTTATGACAAAATGGGGGCTAGAATTCCTAAGGGTGTGTTGTTAGTTGGTCCTCCGGGTACTGGTAAGACATTGTTGGCTAAGGCGGTTGCTGGTGAGGCTGATGTTCCTTTCTATTCGATTTCTGGTTCAGATTTCGTTGAGATGTTTGTTGGTGTTGGGGCTTCTCGGGTTCGTGATTTGTTTAAGGTTGCTAAAAAGACTGCTCCTAGTATTATTTTTATTGATGAAATTGATGCTGTTGGTCGTCAGCGTGGTGCTGGTTTAGGGGGTGGTCATGATGAGCGTGAACAAACTTTGAATCAAATGCTGGTTGAGATGGATGGTGTTAGTGATAATGCGGGTATTTTGATTATTGCTGCTACGAATCGGGGAGATATTTTAGATCCGGCTTTACTAAGACCAGGACGATTTGATCGTTCTATTCAAGTTCCTTTGCCTGATAAAAAGGGACGTCAAGAAATTTTGGCGGTGCATGCTCGTAATAAAACGTTGGATCCTACGGTTTCTTTAGAGTTTTTGGCATCTAGAACACCGGGATTTTCGGGTGCTGATTTAGAGAATGTGTTGAATGAGGCGGCTATTTTGGCTGTGCGTGAGCGTAAGGATGTAATTGAAATGCATCATTTAGATGAGGCTATTGATCGGGTGATGGCTGGTCCTGCTAAGAAATCACGTAAATATTCTGAGAAGGAAAAGAAATTGGTTGCTTATCATGAGACAGGGCATACTATTATTGGTTTAAAATTAAGTTCGGCTTCTGAGGTTCAAAAAGTTACGATTATTCCTCGTGGTGATGCGGGTGGTTATAATTTGATGACTCCTAGGGAGGAGACTTATTATCAGACTAAGTCCGATTTAATTGGTATGATTACTGGTTTATTGGGTGGTCGTGTGGCTGAGGAAATTGTGTTTGGTGAGATTTCTACTGGTGCTTATAATGATATTGAACGGGCGACTAAGATTGCTAGAAATATGGTTATGAGTTATGGTATGTCTAGTTTGGGTACGATTCAGTATGAACAGGCTAATCATAGCGTATTTTTAGGTCGTGATTATAATCAGTCTAATAGTTATTCTTCGGAGATTGCTTATGAGATTGATAAAGAGGTTCGTAAAATTATTGATGAGGCTTATGGTCATGCTCGAGATATTATTTTAGAAAATCGCGATTTGATGGATAGAATTGCTAATGCGTTGCTTGAGTATGAAACATTGACTAAGGAACAAATATTGGCTTTGGAGAAAGGTGAGGATATTGTTGTTGATCAACAACAGGCTCATCGTCCTAGTAATGATTAAAAACACCTTTAGAGGTGTTTTTTTAAGGAGAGGGTTAAAATGAGTAATAAGGTTATAAATTGTGTTTGTCATGATGGTAGAATTCGGGTTGTTGCTTGTGATATTACTGAATTGTTAAAAGAAGTGGTGGCTAGTGGTCAGATTTTGGCTACGTCTGCTTGTGCTTTGGGCCGAAGTTTGGCGGTTACTGCTATGCTTGGTGCGATGTTGAAGGATGTTAATGATCAGTTGGAGATTAGGGTAAAGGGTGATGGTCCGATTGGCTTGATTAAGTGTCATGTTGATGGAATGTTAAAAATTCGGGGGTTTGTTGAGAATCCTGATGTGGTTTTGATTAATGAGTTGACTCATAAAATGGATGTTGGTAAGGGAGTTGGTAAGGGTTATTTGGAGGTCATTAGAAAGTTGGCTAATGGTCAACATTTTACTTCTACTCTAGATTTGGTTAGTGGCGAAATTGGTGATGATTTTGCTAGTTATTTTTTACATAGTGAACAAATACCGAGTGCGGTTATTG
>JAEWIH010000039.1 GCA_023387245.1 Bacillota bacterium
GTTTCACCCTTAACAGTCATACCCTTTTTAATATAACCTTGAATAACCAATGACTCATCAACCATATTTTGATCAATAATTAAATAAGCATAAGATCCAGTTTGCTTAATCTCAGCAGCACTAACAACATCTCTAGTACTAACTTCATCAATAAAACGTTTACCTTCTTGATTAACCAAAATAGCACCATCACCACGTAAACCCTCAGTAACTAAACTAGAATTTTCTTTATAAACTGTAGGATGAATTTGAATTTGTTCCATATCAACAAGCTTAGCACCAACTTTTTGAGCCATAACAATACCATCACCAGTAATACCAGGCGCATTAGTAGAAATAAAGCCCTTTAATTCTGGTTTATACTTAGTAACCATATCCAAATTATAACCAAAACCACCAGTAGTCAAAATAACTGCCTTAGCCTTAACAGTATAGCCTTTAGCCTTAACCCCAACAACTTGACCATTATCAACTAATAATTCAGTAGCCGGAGCACCATAAATCATTTTAATCGAACTATTACTTTCAACAGTTTTAGTCAAAATTGGAATCATATAAGAACCAATAGCCAATGCCTTACCATCCTCATTTACTGGACGATGAATTCTCTTAACAGAAGCCCCACCAGCAAATCCAGCATCAGTTAATTTAGCCCCAATTTTTGACAACCACTCAACAGCAGACCCACTATTTTTAGCCAATGTCTCAACTAATTTAGGATTATTTAAATTTTTACCACCAATAAGAGTATCTAACATAAACAATTCAGCACTATCAAAATAACCCTTATCACCTTTAGCAGCTAAATATTCTTTAAATTGTTTTTGAACTGTTTGTGCCAATTCCTTCAATTCAGGATATTTCTCTAACGCAGTATTAATATTTTTCTCAACACCAGGTTGTTCATTGAATTTATTTTTATCTTGATATGGTGTATCGGCAGCGTTCATACCACCAGTTGCCTTAACAGAATTACCACCAGTCAATTCATTTTTTTCTAAAACAACGACCTTTTTCCCGTTATTAGCCAATTCAATAGCAGCAACCATACCAGCACCACCAGCGCCAACTACTACTACATCAGTCTCTAAAACTTCTTCTTTCTTATCATCTTGACTAACATTTTTAGACTTTAAAGAATTAAAATCAAAATTAACACTCTCTAAAGCTTTCTTAGTAGCCTCCATAATTGCCTTAGATGTAAAAGTAGCAGTTGCTACAACATCAACCTCAACCGATTGTTGTTCAACAATTCTAGCAGGTATTTTCTCAACTGCCTTAGAACCAATTCCCTCTGTCTCAGAATGATCCTTAACAGTTACATTAG
The DNA here is from genome assembly GCA_023387245.1 of Bacillota bacterium. Taxonomy (GTDB): domain Bacteria; phylum Bacillota_I; class Bacilli_A; order Erysipelotrichales; family Erysipelotrichaceae; genus DUUI01. The sequence continues at coordinate 1,328 of JAEWIH010000039.1, forward strand.
TGATTTCATTTTCTTTATATTCAACTTCAACACTAACATCACCCTTAAATCCTTTGGCCACACCACTAGCCTTAGAACTTGAAGGAGTGGTATTACAAGCACCAAGACTTAAAATTAATAAAAAAACAATAAATAGACTTGTTATTTTTTTCATTTTTACCTCCATTTTAATAATATCATAATATAATCAAAAATAAAAGATGGTATTTGATATGAACTCCATTTCTTGGATACAGAAATGGTATTTGTATTAATCGCTACCATCTAAAATCTATTTTGAACTCAAATATAATTTATTATTGTTTATATATCTTAAAGCAATCTTTGTAAATCTAATATATTAATACCCATATTCCTTAAAATATCAGTAAAGTCTACAGTTTTAAATTCGTTTTTATATCTTTTAAATATATTATTTAATTCTGCATGGAATTTTTGGAAATACTTTTTATCAAGTAACACTTTCAAATAAAGTATACCTACTACAATTCTTTCATTATTACATTTAGTAAATCCGTAGTGTTTAGCAATATTTTTAACTCTCACATTACCAAAATTAGAATTAAACAGTCTCTCATCATGAGCACATTTATTTCTCACTAAATTAATAATTTTCAATGCAGAACTAAGATCTTCACTTGAAAATCTTAGTGTTGATGTCGATTTATATTGTTTTCTATACTTATCTGAATAATATTTAGCTATAGCATTTTTATCCGCATCAATTAAAATATCGTATAAGTGCGCTAAATTACCGATAGTCAGATAATTAACTAACACCCACTAAGGAACCGAGTCATGTTCTTCAATATAATGTTTGACAGCACCGTCTTTATCAACTTTGTCATGAATCGTTTTAGTTAAAATAGATATTTGTTGTAATACTTTTTTAGGATTGTCAACAACATAATTTTTTATTTCCAAATAAGCATTAGGTCTAGGGTGTTTCTTTGAAAACTCATGAGAAATAACAGTCTTAAATGAATTTTCAAATATTAATATATACTTTAAAAAAAAGTATTCTTAACTCTCTGTCAAATAGGAATAATGCTTTTAATTCATTAAAATGTGTATTAGCAAGATATCGATCAGGAACTATGTATTCACCCGATACATCTTTTTGTAAAAATAAATCCTTGTATCCATTTATAACATTATAATAATTTTCTTGTTCTAAAAATCTCTTAGGTTCCCCATCTTTAGGAACAGTAAGTCCTCTTTTTCTTAAGATATTTAATTGCTGATTAAAAGTCTTATATTCTTTCATTGTTGCACTCCATAAAAAATGGCCAGGGCATCGTATGCTTCCTGACCTAATCTTATGATATTATTATATATATTATAAGGCCAGTTGTCAAAAGTCAACTTTTAATTTTTAACCTTTTGTTTACCTTTTATTTTTCTTAAATTATACACTATTTCCTATTTTTACTTTGCATAGATCAGCGTTTTCTTTATAAAAAATCATTTTTCCGGACACACAATCTCGAATAATCTAATTGAAGTCTTCATATTTTTTGATTGTGGCTCCAGAAATATAATAATTCTTGTAAATATCTGTGAGTTCCCATTCTGTGTTTCTTACAATACACTACGTTTAATGGTTCACCTATTTTCATTTAAATTTATCTCAGTCTTTATTTAATAAAAATAAAAGATGGTATTACCATCTTTTACATTTGTCTTTGTTTGATCATCCAAATTGTCTTAGCGAAATTATCGATCAGTTCATCCATATATGCACTTATGAAATAAACTTTTTCTTCATCAGCTAATTCTTTAACTTCTTCACATTCTTTCTTAAGTAATTCAAAATCACTTAGAACTGAGGTAAATACTTCAGCAGAACTACGATAAGAATCACAAGCTTCCTTAATAGTGCTAACTTCTAAGAATTCCTTAAGATTAGCAAGTGGCTTACCACCAGCCATTAATAATTTTTCAGCAACTTCATCAATTGCTTCATTAATTCCGTCGTAGAATTCTTCTAATTTAGCATGAGCTGTAAAGAAATCAGAACCCTTAACAAACCAGTGGAAATTTTGTAATTTGTGATATTCAACCACTAAATTTGCTAGTAAACTATTCATTTTTGTATGTAACATCTAATTCTCCTCCTATTGTATTATTTCTAATACGCTTATATTATATATCAAAGCTTTAATAATCGCAATCAAAATGATTATTCTTCAATTTTATAAGCAAATAATTTTAAGTCAAGTTTAAGGAATCGATTATTTCTAACAACTAAAATACTAACTTCATCATCTATCATCGTTTTTCTTAATTGATATGATAAATCACTGTATGAATTGATTTGTTCATCATTAAATCCAATAATAATATCCCCTTCTTTAAGGCCGTATTTATCAGCTGGAGAATTTGGGTAGACCTTTGTAATTTGAATTCCATTAGCAGTTTCATTAATGGCTATACCAAGACTAGAACGATCCTTAACTTCACCATGAGTTTTTAAATCCTCAGTTATTTTCATAACCGTATTTGATGGAATCGCAAAGGCTATACCTTCAATACCGATACCTGAAAATTTAGAATTAATTATACCGATTAATTCACCAGCAATATTAAATAAACCACCACCAGAATTACCTTTATTTACAGCAGCATTAGTTTGGATTAGATCTTGAGTCTCTTTTTGAATTGTTACCGGTCTTGGTTTAGCTGAAATAATACCACTACTTACAGAAATTCCTGCTCCTAAAGGATTACCAATTGCGAAAACATCATCTCCTAAATCAACTAAAGAACTATCAGCAATTTTAGCATAGGTTAAATTATTAGCTTCGATTTTAAGTAAGCCAAGATCAGTCTTTTCATCCGCTCCTACAATTGTAGCATCATAGCTTTGATCAGCGATCTTAACACTAACCTTATCAGCGTTTCTTAAAACATGATGATTAGTAACAATATATCCATCTTCACTAATGATAACACCAGATCCAGCGCCTAGTGCTACATTACGATTGTAGATATTTGAGCTTGTATTGATTTCTACTACACTATCATAAACCTTATTGATAGCTGTTTTTAAACTTGATTCTTGCTTAGTATACTCTACTCCCTTAAGCACACTTTTTGCTGTTTCTTCTTTTTTAATAACTTCATTTTTACTTACAAAATTTAAATCATTTATGAATTGTGGTTTGTTTAATAAACCACTTTCAAAACCAATGAGGATTAAAACGATAATCACTAATATTATTAATATATACTTTAAATATTTATTTTTCATATTGCCTCCTTGTTATTATTGTAAAGTAACAAAATGAAATTAAAATGAAATTAAGTATTTTCTTCAATTAAATTTAAAGCACAATTTAAACCATCTAAGGCACTTGACATAATACCACCAGCATAGCCAGCTCCTTCACCAATTGGATATAAACCACTAAAATCCAAGGCTTCATATTTATTATTTCTTAAAATGCGATAAGGACAACTTGATCTTGATTCTACTGCCATAATAATTCCTTCATTAATAAAACCAGGTATTTTTTTATCAAAATCAATAAAGGCTTTTTTAAACAT
>JAEWIH010000133.1 GCA_023387245.1 Bacillota bacterium
CGATTTAAGAGCTTGTGATTATGATGATTGGGAGCTAAATGGCGATATTTTGGTTTATAATCCAGTTTTAGATGATGTTTTAGAATTAAGTTCTATGGGGATTAGAGTTGATAGTGCTAGTTTAGAAAAACAAGCAGTGGCTGCTAATCAAAAATATTTATTAGAATTTGATTTTCATAAACAGATTTTAAATAATCAATTACCGCTAACTATTGGTGGAGGTATTGGTCAATCTAGATTATGTATGTTTTTATTACAAAAAGCCCATATTGGTGAAGTTCAGGCTTCTTATTGGCCTAGCGATATGGTTGAAGCTTGTTATAATCATGGGATATACTTATTATAGAAAAATATCATGTTAATGATATTTTTATTGATGGAGGGGTTATGGAATTTAAATTAGTTCGTGAAAGTGTATATAAACAAAATAAAATTTTCGAATATCAACATAATTGTGGTGCGAAAGTAATTCATATTTCTAATAAAGATGCGCACCGTGGCTTTTGTTTACAATTTAGAACACCAGCAATTGATAATAGTGGAGTTACTCATATTATTGAGCATAGTGTTTTGGCTGGTTCTAAAAAATTCAAAGTTAAAGAGCCTTTTGTTGAAATTTTAAAATCATCTTTAAATACAATGACAAATGCGATGACTTTTTCAGACAAAACAGCCTATGTTTTATCTAGTACTAATGAACAAGATTTAGTGAATAGTATTGAAGTTTATTTAGATGGTTTATTTGCGCCAGTATTTTGTGATGATCCTTTAATTTTTATGCGCGAAGGTTGGCACTATGAAATTAATAATGATCAATTAGAGGTTAGTGGTGTTGTTTATAATGAAATGAAAGGCGCTATGAGTAATCCGATTAGAATTTTATTTAATGAGGTTTATAATTGTGCTTTTAATAATAATTATAAATATAATGCCGGTGGTAATCCGGAAGATATTTTAAAATTAACTTATGATCAGTTTTTAAATTATTATCGTCAACATTATCGTCCAGATAATTGTGTAATTGCGGTTTATGGTGATTTAGATATTAATAAAATATTTGATTTATGTATTCCTTATTTTAATATAAAAACAACTGATCAAAAAGTTGCTGATGTAGTTTTAAGTCAAGGGATTGTTAATAGTTTTCAAAAGAAAAGCTATCCAGTTGCTAGTGAAAATGAGGCAGGGTATTTATGGGCATTAGGTTATAAATTTGGTGATTTTGCTAATTTAGAACAAACAATGGCTGTTTACATTTTAGAAAAAATGCTTTTCAATATGGAAATGAGTCCGATTCATAAGCGTTTAAATGGTTTAGTTGGTGAGTTGTTTGCTAGTTATGACCTCAATAAAGAAGGATTATTTACTATTGGTGCTATTGGTATTAAAGAAGAAAATATACCGATTATTAAAGATAAGTTAGCTGCCTTTATTCAAGAAATGGCTTCATCTTTAGATGCCGATTTTTTAACAGCAGCATTAAATAAATTTCGTTTTTATATGTTAAATGGCGGCAATACTTCAGAAGGTTTGGAGATGTGTTTAGAAGCCACTAAAAATTATGACCGCGGTATTTTACCTGATTTAGCATTAAATAAAGAAGCGATTTTAAATGACTTAGTTGCTCGTGACATTACTTATTTTAAAGATTTAATTAAAGATTTATTTATTAATAATTTAAATAAAGTCGAAGTAATTTTAGTTCCTGATTGCCAACTAGCAAATGTAGAACAGGCTAAATTAGCGGCTTCTCTAAATAACATATATAATGAGCTTAGTTCAAAAGAAATTGATGAAATTCAATTAAAACAAAAACAATTATTATTGGCTCAACAAAAACAAGATTCACCTCAAGATCTAGCTACTATTCCGCGTTTATCTTTGGCAGATATTAAACCTAGAGAGCATAGTTATAGCTATGTAAAGGATGTTTATAATGGTTATAATCGCTATATAATTAATTATGATCATTATGGTATTAATTATTATCGTTTAGTTTTTGATATAAATCATTTAGATTATACAAAATTACCTTTGTTGAGTTTGTTGCTGGAAGTTTTTAAATTTTTAGATACTAAAAATTATACTAATGAACAATATTTGATTGAAATAAATAAATATATCGGTTCTTTAAATTTATCGCCAGAAATTACGCACAAAGGTAAGTATTTAGTTGCGAAACTAGCATATTTGGATAATAGTCAAAAAGCTTTTGAATTATTATTTGAAAAATTGTTTAATTATGTTTTAGCAGATAATAATTGGATATATATTAAGCAAGCTTTAAGTGCTTATTGTACTAATTTTGAATTATCTTTAACTGGTACTATGGGTGGAGTTAATTTAGCTATTGGTCGTGTACATTCTTATTATGATCGAGTTGAGGCTTATAAACAGTATTTATCTGGATATGATTGTTATCGGATTTTAAAAGATTATTTAAATCAAGGTGATGATTTTATTAAAAATCAATTGCTTGATCAATTGCGTGATTTATATAGTAATTTGTTTGGTTTAAATAATTTTGAAATTTACTATCAAGGTGTTGATTTTAGTGATAAATTATTGGATTTCATCAATGTTTATTCAACTAATTTTATTAATAATCAGTCACAAAAGGATCAAGATGTTACTTTCGCTAGCCATAAAGAAGGATTTTTGATTGGTAGCGATGTTAATTATGTTGCTAGTGGTTGTGTGATAGATGATTTTAGTGGTGTTGATTTATTGATTCAACAACTTTTAAATACTGATTATTTATGGCAAAAAATCCGTTTAGAACAAGGGGCTTATGGTTGTTGGTCAATTTTTGATCATCGGAATAAGTTTGTTATAGCGGTTAGTTATCGTGATCCAGAAATTGAAGCTACGCTTAATGCTTTTGGTGGTATTAGTGAATATTTAGCGAATTTGGATCTTGATGATTTGGATAAATATAAAATTGGTTGTTTGTCGATGCTAAATTATCCGGTTGCTAAATCACAGATGTTATCTAAATTATTGAGCGATATTTTAAATGATGAAAGCGAGAAAGATCGCGATATTTTAGAGCGAGAAATATTAGATGCTAGTATCGAGATGTTGATTAAAAAGGCTAAACAGTTTGAGAAATTTGTTGATCGCGATTATGTTTGTGTAGTTGGTGGTTTAGGGCTTGAGTCTTTAGATTTTGATATTACAAAGATTTAATTACTTTGTGCGTTTTTGGACACAAGTTAATTTATTGACAATGATATTTATCTTGATTATAATTGAAAAGAACAGACTAAGGAGGAAATTATGACTGTTAAAGTTGCTATTAATGGATTTGGACGGATTGGTCGTTTAGCGTTCCGTCAAATGTTTGGTGCTGAGGGTTATGATGTTGTTGCGATTAATGACTTAACTAGCCCTAAAATGTTGGCTCATTTATTAAAATATGATTCAACTCAAGGACGTTATGCTTTGGCTGACAAAGTTGAAGCTGATGATAATTCTATCACTGTTGATGGAAAAAACATTCGTATTTATGCTGAGGCTGATGCTTCTAAATTGCCTTGGAAAGAATTGGATGTTGATGTTGTTTTAGAATGTACAGGTTTCTATACTTCTAAAGATAAGGCTATGGCTCATGTTAATGCTGGTGCTAAGCACGTAGTTATTTCTGCTCCTGCAGGAAATGATTTAAAGACAATTGTTTATAATGTAAATCATGATATTTTAACTGCTGATGATCAAGTTATTTCAGCTGCTTCATGTACAACAAACTGTTTAGCTCCGATGGCTAAGGCTCTTAATGATTTTGCGCCTGTTAAGTCTGGTATTATGACTACAGTTCATGCTTATACTGGTGATCAAATGACATTAGATGGTCCTCAACGTAAAGGTGATTTACGTCGTTCTCGTGCTGCAGCAATTAATATCGTACCTAATTCAACAGGTGCTGCTAAGGCGATTGGTTTAGTTATTCCTGAATTAAATGGTAAATTAATTGGTTCTGCTCAACGTGTGCCAGTTCCAACAGGTTCAACTACTATTTTGGTGGCTGTTGTTGATAAGGAAGTTACTGTTGAAGAAATTAACGCTGCTATGAAGAAGGCTGCTAATGAATCATTTGGTTATACTGAAGAAGAATTAGTATCTTCTGATGTTATTGGTTCTACTTTCGGTTCTATTTTTGATGCTACTCAAACTATGGCGATTAAGCAAGGTGATGGTACTACTCAAGTACAAGTAGTTGCTTGGTATGATAATGAAAATTCATATACTAGCCAAATGGTTAGAACAATTCGTCATTTTTCAGAATTACATAAATAATTGATGAACAATATTGGCACTACTTAGGTAGTGCTTTTTTTATTGTCATGTTATGTTATAATTGTTTTGGTGATAATTATGAAATTAAAAATATATAATACGTTAAGTCAAAAAGAGGAAGAATTTGTTTCTATTAATGATAAAAAAGTAAATATGTATGTTTGTGGACCGACAGTTTATAATCATCCTCACATTGGTAATGCTCGCCCGATGGTCGTTTATGATTTATTAAAAAGGGTATTACAAGAATTAGGTTATGAAGTTTTTTTTGTGTCTAATTATACAGATATTGATGATAAGATTATTGCTAAAAGTAATGAATTAGGGATTAGTGAATACGAGGTTAGTGATTTATATATTAAAGCTTATGAATCGGTGCGTTCTGGGTTGAATGTTTTAGCACCTGATAGAGTTATTAAAGTTACTGAGGTAATGGATAAAATTATTGATTTTATTGCTGATTTAATAAAGCATGATTATGCTTATCAGGTTGGTGATAATGTTTATTTTAGAGTGGGTAGTGTTGAAGATTACGGCTGTTTATCTCATCAAAATTTAGATCAGTTATTGGCTGGTAGTAGAGTTGATGTTAATCAAGATAAAGTTAATCCTCATGATTTTGTGCTATGGAAATTGACTGATGATGCTGGTATTAAGTGGGATAGCCCTTTTGGTAAAGGGAGACCCGGTTGGCATAGTGAGTGTGTTGTGATGATTAATGAAGCTTTTGGTGTTAGTCAGATTGATATTCATGGTGGTGGCGTTGATTTAAGATTTCCGCATCATGAAAATGAACGTGCTCAAAATTGTGCATTGCATAATCATGATTTAGCTCGCTATTGGGTTCATAATGCGATGATTCAGTGGGATGGAGTTAAAATGTCTAAAAGTTTGAATAATGTTGTTTGGGCTAAAGATTTGATTGCTGAATTGGGTAGTAATGTTACTAGGTGGATATTGTTAGGTACGAAGTATAATCAGACTTTGTCTTTGAGTGAGAAATTGTTTGAACAGGCTAAAAACGAGGTTGAAAA
>JAEWIH010000040.1 GCA_023387245.1 Bacillota bacterium
GCTATTAAGCAAGCTTTAAAAATGGCTAATTTAGATTTAAAAGATATTGATGTTTTAGAATTGAATGAAGCTTTTGCTGCTCAGTCATTAGGTGTAGTACATGAGTTAAGTGAACATTTTAATATTAGTAAAGAAGAAATTATGGCTAAAACTAATTTGAATGGTGGTGCTATTGCGCTAGGTCATCCAGTTGGTGCTTCTGGTAATAGAATTTTAGTTACTTTAATTTATTTAATGAAAAAACATAATTACAAATACGGGCTTGCTTCTTTATGTATTGGAGGCGGAATGGGTGTTTGTGTCGTTGTAAAGAATTATGAATAAAGTTACATTAGAACAAGCTTTGAAACTAGTTAAAAGTCATGATCGAATCATTACTGGCTTAGGTGGTGGTGAGGCTAAAGGCTTTATGACTCGTTTACACGAAGTATTAAATGAAGTTGAAGATATTTCGATTACTACATGCTTATCTTTAGGCAATTATGAATTTATGAAACCGCAATATCAAGATAAAATCTCGATGTATTCGTTGTTTTATAATAAAAATATGCGTGAAGCTAATAAAACTAATCATAATGCTGTATATTGTCCAAGTCATTTACATTTGTGTGGTAAATGGCATTTAGAGGCTTATGGCAATCCAAATATTTTTATTGTAACTGTATCGCCATTTAATAAGCACGGTTATTGTTCTATGTCGTTTGGTAGTGTTTATGAGCGTCGTTGTTTAGAAGCTGCCGATATGGTAATTGTAGAAGTTAATAAAAATGCGCCGTTTGTATTAGGTGATACTGTAATTCATGAATCGGAAATCGATTATTATTATGAAGTTGATTTACCTCTACCTCAATTACCAGTAGTACCTGTTTCTGAAAAAGATCAAAAAATTGGTGAACATATTGCTAAATACATTCAAGATGGAGATACATTACAGTTAGGTATTGGTGGTATTCCTAATGCTTTATGTCCATATTTAATGGAAAAGAAGGATTTAGGTATTCATACCGAAATGTTGACTAGCGGGGTTGTTGATTTAGTAAAAGCTGGAGTAGTAACTAATAAAGCTAAAACTTTGAATCGTAATTTAATTGTTGCTTCTTTTATGCTTGGTGATCAAAATTTATATGATTTTGTTGATAATAATCCATGTGTTAGATTTTTAGATTGTTATTATGTAAATATGCCTTCTGTTATGGCTCAAAATGATAATATGGTAAGTATTAATACAGCTTTAGAAGTTGATTTAAGTGGTCAATGTTGTTCAGAATCAATTGGACCTACTCAATTTTCTGGAACAGGTGGTCAGACTGATACAGCTGTTGGTGCTCAACATGCAAAAAATGGTAAAAGTTTTATTGCTTTACATTCTACTGCTACTATTAAGTTAGCGGATGGAAGTCAAAAAGTTGTTTCTAAAATTGTTCCAATGATTAAACCCGGTGCTTATGTAACATTGTCTAGAAATGATGTAGATATGGTAGTTACTGAGTATGGTGTTGCTAAGTTAAAAGGTGTTGATATGTTTAATCGGGTTAAGCGATTAATTGCGATTGCGCATCCAGATTTTAGAGAAGAATTGATGAAACAGGCTAAAGAAATGGGAATTTATAAGGAATAAATAATTATGGAATATGTATTATTAGAGTTAAATGATCATGTGGCTACGATAACTATTAATCGTCCTAAAGCTTTAAATGCTTTGAGTGTTCAAGTTTTGAATGAGTTAAAGGCTACTTTTGAATCATTAGATTTAGATGTTGTTAGAGCGGTTATTTTAACAGGTGCTGGTGAAAAGAGTTTTGTTGCTGGTGCTGATATAGATGTTATGAGTAAAATGACTAAAGCTCAAGGAGAAGAGTTTTCGAATTTAGGTAATGGAATTTTTAGAATGATTGAAAAATTTCCAGTACCAGTAATTTGTGCTATTAATGGTTTTTGTTTAGGTGGCGGTAATGAATTGGCTATGAGTTGTGATATTAGAATAGCTAGTGAAAATGCTGTATTTGGACAACCAGAAGTTGGTTTAGGTATTACTGCTGGTTTTGGTGGTACTCAGCGATTAGCAAGATTAATTGGTATGGGTCATGCTAAAGAGTTGCTTTATACTGGTCGTAATCTTAAGGTTGATGAAGCTTTAAAAATAGGGCTAGTTAATGCTATTTATCCTTTAGATCAATTAAAAGAACAAGCTATGAAACTAGCGAATAAAATTGCGAAAAATGCGCCGATTGCAATTAGGATGACTAAAGAAGCTATAGATAAAGGTATTAATTTAGATATCGATAATGCAATTGCATTAGAGGCTAATCTATTTGGTCAATGTTTTGAGAGTGAAGATCAAGTAGAAGGTATGAAGGCGTTTTTAGAAAAGAGAAAAGTTGAAAAGTTTAATAATAGATAGGGGTATAATTATGAAAGTTGGTGTTTTAGGTGCTGGTGTAATGGGGCAAGGTATTGCTCAAACATTTGCTCAAACTGAAGGTTATAGTGTAATATTGGCTGATTTAACTACTGAATTGGCTCAAAAAGGTAAAGATAAAATTGTTGGCGGATTACTAAAAAGAGTTGAAAAAGGCAAATTAGATCAAGCTGTTTGTGATAAAATTGCTAATAACATTGCTGTTGGTACTAAGGATGATTTAAAAGATGTTGATTTAGTAGTAGAAGCTGCTATTGAAAATATGAAAATTAAAAAGGATACTTTTAAAGAGTTAGAGTCGATAGTTAAAGCGGATACTATATTTGCGACAAATACTTCTTCTTTATCAATTACTGAAATTGGTAATGGCTTATCTCGACCAGTAATTGGGATGCATTTTTTCAATCCGGCACCAGTTATGAAATTAGTTGAAGTTATTGGCGGTTTAAATACTCCAAGAGAATTAATTGATAAAATTATTAAAATTTCAGAAGAAATTGGAAAAACTCCAGTAGAGGTTAATGAGTCAGCTGGGTTTGTAGTTAATCGAATTTTAATTCCGATGATTAATGAAGCGATTGGCGTATTGGCTGATGGTGTTGCTAGTGCACAGGGTATTGATACTGCTATGAAATTAGGTGCTAATCATCCGATAGGACCATTAGAATTGGGCGATTTAATTGGTTTAGATGTTTGTTTAGCGATTATGGAAGTTTTATTTAGTGAAACTGGTGATGCTAAATATCGTCCGCATCCTTTACTTAGAAAAATGGTTAGAGGTAATAAATTAGGCCGCAAGGTGGGACAAGGATTTTATAATTATAAATAATTAATTTAGGATATATAATTTATGAGCAATTTTATTTAAAATTGCTCATTTTTTTATTTATTAGGTTGCATGAAAGCGCTTATAATGATAATATGTATATAAACGGGCAAATATATTTTATAAAAGGGGGAGTGTTTTGGTGATGATATTTTTGTGATAGTTTTTAACAAATTTTAAGATTTAACAACATAATGAAAGGGTAAAGATAATATGGGAATAAAATTCAAAAAAACTAGTCTTTTTTTAATTTGTTTATTGCTTATAACATCATGCTTGATGCAAGTAACAATAAATAAGAGTTATGCGCAAAATAAATGGTTGTCTGATGCTGATACAACTACTACTACAGTTTCTGATCCGGCACCAGATACTGTTTTGCCTGATGCTAATCAGTATCGTTATCAAAAAGAAGAATTATCGGCTTTTGTTCATTTTGGGCCTAATACTTTTAATGAAATTGAGTGGGGAGAGCGTTATGGTAGTAAAACTCCTACAGAAATATATCACTTAACTAAAGAATTTCAAGCTGATGAAATGGTTAGGGTTTTAAAAGAGGCTGGTTTTAAAAAATTGATAATTACTGCTAAACATCATGATGGTTTTGCGATTTGGGATACTAAATATAGTGATTATAAAGCAACAAATTCTACTAACCAAGCAAGTGGCGAGAAAGATGTTTTAAAAATTATTTCAACTGCCGCTACTAAATATAATATGAATATGGGATTATATTTATCTCCTTGGGATATTCATGAAAAGAGCTATGGTTATTATGATAAAGATGGCCGTCCTACTAATAAACAAAACGATCATTTAGATTATAATGATTTTTATAATAATCAATTAGAAGAAATTTTGTCTAATCCTCAATATGGTAATGCGGGTCGTTTTGATGAAATTTGGATGGATGGTGCTAAGGGGCATGGTGCTAATGCTCAAGATTATGATTTTAATAGATGGTTTGCGACGATCCAACGATATGAAGGTAAGGAAGCTGGTTTTGAAGCGGATGCTATGCTTTTTGGTGCTGATGCTTATACAACAGTACGCTGGATAGGTAATGAGCATGGTTTGGCTGCTAAAAATACATGGTCAAAATCTAAAGTAGATAAAGTACGAAATACGATTAATAGTAAAAAAGTTGGCCATTTTATGGTTGGTTTTGAGGATGGTAATCAGTGGACTGTTCCTGAGGCTGATGCTAGAATTACTTCTGGATGGTTTTGGGGGACTAGAAAAAAAACACCAAAGAGTTTATCTGACTTAGCTCATATGTATTTTAATTCTGTTGGTAATAATTCGGTGTTGTTATTAAATATTCCTCCTAATAATGAAGGTTATGTTGATAAAGAGATATTAGATAGAGTGGCTGAGTTTGGTCGAGAAATTAAAACGAGTTTTGCCTTGAATTTAGCTAATTTAGAAAAGGCAACTATTAAGGCTGATAAAATACGTTTAAATTCTAGTGTATATAAGCCTAGCAATCTAGTTGATAAAAATCAAAATACTATTTGGTCGACTAGTGATGGTGAAAATAGTGGTAAGATTTTAATTGATTTTAAACAAACTACTACTTTTGATATAGTTTCAATTGAAGAAGCTATTCAGTTTGGACAACGTATTAATTCTTATACAGTTGAATATCGTCTAAATAATGGTGAGTGGAAAACTTTGGATAGTGGTGAAACTATTGGGGCTAAGCGATTAATTCGGACTGGTGCGATTAAGGCCGATCAAGTTCGTATTAGTGTTTCTGTTCCAGAGGGTAAAGTGCCGATATTGAGTGAAGTTGGTATTTATAAAGCGTCTAAAGGTTTTGAAATTTCTAATTCTGCTCCAGATGGTATTGATGTATTTGATATTAATAATGATAATATTTTTAAATTTGTTGGAAAATGGAATAGCCAAGAAGGTCCTGAATTTATTGGTTCGACTAATAAATGGGCTAGAGCTGGTTCATCATTTACTATTAACTTTACTGGAAGTAAAATCTTCTTGTTAGGTACTCTAGATCCAGGTCATGGAATGGCTGATATTTATATTGATAATCAAAAAGTAGAAACGATTAATACTAAAGATTCGTCTAGAAAATTAGGTGCAATTATTTATACATCACCTGATCTTGAACATGGTGAGCATACTTTACGACTTGAAGTAAAATCGCAGGCTATTGGTATTGAAGCCGCATATGTAATCAATAATAATGGCTTAGGTATGATTGGATTTGAAAATGATAGTTATACTATGAATGAATCGGAGCGAAAAGATTTAAAATTAATTCGAATTGGTGGTAGTAGTGGTAGAGTTTCGGTTAGAGTGTCTCCTAATCCTGGTAGTGCGATTCAAGATGATTATAATACTGAGTTGATTACTACTGTAACTTTTGAAGATGGTGAAGTGGAAAAAGTGGCACCAGTAGAAACTAAGCGAAATAAAAATCGGACTGGTGATCAAAATTTTGTTGCTGATATTACTGCTGTTGATAATCAAAAAATTATTATTGGTTTCCATAATACCGCAATTATTACTATCAAAGATGATGAAACACCGGATACTTCAGTTTTGCGAGAATTAACTACTGAATTTCAAAATCAAAATAGTGAATGGTATTTATCAAACACTTGGCCAAATTATCAAAAGGCTGGTGAAGAAGGATTATTGATTTTAGAAAATGCTGATAGTACTAAGGGACAAGTAGAGGAGGCTGTTGCTGCTATTACTAAGGCTAAAGCAGCTTTAGTTAGACGGCAATCTTATACTAGTGAAGATCGTTTCCTGTTTCCTGAAATATTAAATAAAACACAAACTTTAGAAGCTGAGTTTGCGACTTTATATAATAGTGGTGATGGCGAACGTTGGCCTTTAGAAATCAGTCAAGGACAATGGGCTAGTAATAATAAATATATTAATTCACTAAATAATAATGATTATATAACTATTCCTTATAATGCTAAATATATTGGTACTTATCAAGTTAAGGCTACATATCGTAGTGGTAGTAGTGTTAATACATTAAATTATCGTGAGGAAAATAATAAAATTAGAGAAGGTAGTATTGGTGCTGGTTCTAATAATTCAGAGGTTACTAATTCGGTTATATTTAATTTTGAAGTAGTTGAGGCTGGCGATGGGCAATTGGTTTTCTATGGTAATGCACAAAACTCGCCACAATTAGATAAATTAGAAATTACTTTAATTGATAAAGAAAAGGGTGAAATTCTTCCTGAAAAATTAGAAAGAAGTATTGATTGTGATGCTAGTAGTAATGATAATTGTCGTACTATAAGCATTAGTTTAGATAAACATAAAAATTTAATTTATACTTTGAAAGTTGATGATTTGTCTAAATTAAATAAAGAGGTTTTATTGACTAAGTATGAAAATAGTAGTGAGTATTTGCCTGCAATATTATTAAATGATCAAGAATCAATGAATACTAATGTTGATTTATTTGATGTTTATATTGAGGATGAGAGTGGTAATAAGTTAACTCAATTACAAAATGCAAGTTTAATTATTCCTTTAAGAGATGGTAAAGAGGCTAGTGATTTAGTAAATGTTTATCATAAATCGCAAGTTTTAACTAAGATTGATTCTGAGGCTGATATTAGTAATGCTGATATGGATACGTATAAAATTGTTGATAATCAAGTTATTGTTAAGATTAATAATTTATCACCATTTACTTTAGAATATAGAAATGAACAGCCGCCAGTAGTTAATGAGGATGTTAATAATGAACAGCCACCTGTAACTACTGAGACTACTAATAATGAACAACCGCCTGTAACTAATGAAACTGTTAATAATGAAGAGGCTCCAGTAACTAATGAAACAAATAATATTATAGTGGCTACTATAAATACAGATACTAGTAATGTTAGCAGTGAGACTAAGTTACCAAATACGGG
>JAEWIH010000068.1 GCA_023387245.1 Bacillota bacterium
AATCCTTTTAAATAAATAGGTTTAAAAATATTTATAGACCTAAATTTTTTATTAGAAAAACTATATTCTAATAGCGGCATCCAACTACCAGATAATACATACTCAAAATTACTATCATTTGATTTTAAAGTCATTTCTGGTAACTCATTACTATTAGAATAAAACTCATTTTTACTAAATATTTCATCAATATTTTCGTTATTAAATTCAAATAATAATGCTAGTTTTAGCATTGGTGATAAGCCGATATTAATTTGTTGATTATTTTGAGTAATATTTTTATAAATATCTCTAAATTCTTTCATTGATGTAGTATTATCTTTTTTTACATATGATAATAATACATAATCCATATAAATTGGTAAAAATTTATTTGTTATAGCAGAACAAAATTGACATTTATTATTAACAATTTGACTAGTACTATTTTCCAAATCATCTGCTATATCCAAATCTAATAAATGATAATAATCAAACAATAAATCTACTTGATCATCATATATATCAACAAATTCAACATTCAATTTATCATCAAACTTTTTAAATAAATCATTAATTTTTAGCCTATAAGCATAATCACTCATAAAAATTTTAATAGTTTTATTACTATAATCTCTAGCACTACAACTACATATCAATGCTATAAACAATAAAAAACTAACTAATCTTTTCATACCAAACACCACAACTTATTGGTCCAATATTCCAAAAATCATCAATATTATCGAAAAAGCATTCACTACCAAAAATTTTATGACAATTATGATTAATATTCATAACTACATTATAATTATTCGGATTAAAAACTAAAATCAATGCCTCATCATTAATAGCTATTCTCATTTTCATTGCGCCATTATGACCATCAACACTAATAAAATTCTCTATTTGATCACAACTTAAAGTAAAAAATTGAATGTACTTATTTCTAATATCTAAACATTTTTTTAAAAAGATATTAACATCTTCAAATTTTTTAAAATATTCGTAATCGATTTGATTAATTTCATCTGACATATTATAAGTATTATCATAACCGTGCTTACTACGACAATGTTCTTGACCAAATTGGAAAAAAATATGTCCTTGACTAAATGCAAGTGCTGCTAAACATAACATTTGGCGTCTTTTTTTATATTCTAATGATTCAGACCAACATACAATATTGATTTTATCCCATAAAGTCATATTATCATGACATTCTACATAATTAATAGACTGACTAGAACAATCATAAATTTTAGGTAAGTGTTTCCTACTAATATTTGATAATAGTGAACTAACAAAATTATCAAAATAATTAATATCTCCTAAACAATATCCAGCAATAAAATTATTTTCTTTAGAACTAGGACCTTTAACATTATCACGATAAAAATCATTAAAAAAGCCAATACCATTCATTAAAGAATTATTAGCAATAATAGCCTTTTGACTATTATCCATCATTGTCGGCATATCCCATCCTTCACCATAAATTAAAATATAATCCTTTAATGCCTTAGCTCTAAAATATATTTCATTCATCGTATCAATGTCTAATATACCCATTAAATCGAATCTAAAACCATCAATATTATAATGTTCTATATAATGGATTATACAATCAACAATAAATTTACGAACCATTAATCGCCGACTTTCAATATCATTCCCACAAAATGAACCATTACTATTCAAGCCATCTTGATTATATCTAAAATAGTAATAAGGAACTATTTTATTTAAATATGAGATATTACTATCATAAACATGATTAAAAACTACATCCAAATTAACTAATATATTATGTCTATGAAAATAATTAATAACATCAATAAAATCATTAATCCTTGAAAAATTATCATTAATATTACTACTATAACTACCCTCTAATCCAAAATAATGATACGGATCATAGCCCCAATTATATAACAATTTATTATTTATATCATCAACTGTCCAAAAATCATTAACCGGCATTAATTGAACATGACTAATTTCTAAATCCAATAAATATTGTTTACCAACACTATCAATTAATCCTAAAAATTTACCAGGATAATTAGAATTAGATGTAGTTGATATCGAAAAATCACGAACATTAACTTCACATATTATCGCTCGTTCAAAGCGATTAATTTGATAATTTTTATCAATTTTAGAATTCAGTAAATTATAATCAACTACTACACTTTTATTAGAATTAATACTTAATCCATAACTATAAGGATCTATCACTCTATTTATTTGGCCATTAACAAATACTAAATAATTATAACTAAACCCATGACAATTATAATCAATCAAATATTCAAAACAACCGTTTTCAACACGATTCATTGGATAATAACTAATATTATTATCCAAATTACACAATTCCAAAATAACATTATTAGCTGTAGGCGCCCATAAAACAAACTTACTACTATTATTTGAAACTACACACCCAAAATCATTACGACTACTATAAAATTCAGTTTCAAAACGTAAAGTATTTACGATATATCGATATTCTAAAATACAATGGTTACCATGTTCTTCAATAATAGTATATTCATCACCTATTTTTAATTGTTGCCCTAAACTTAAAGTATATTTAAAAAATTGTTCATGACTACATTTATTAACTATCTCTAAATCAACTAAACTATTATCAGCTAATTTTAATTTAAACCAATTTGATTGACCATTATAAAAATAATTAGATATATAAAAAGTAATAATATTATAATCATCTAAATAGGCTTGAATACTAGTATTTTTTAACACAATAATCACCTCATAACTACATAATTATATCATAAAAAACTGAACAAATTATTGTTCAGTCATTATCTTAATTAAATTTTTAGCATCATCATCAGTACCTTTACCATCAAAAATAATTCCCGATACTAAACCAAATTCTTCTACTAAATTTTTTCTAGCAAAACCAAATGTTTCCGGATGTCCTTTAGAACTACCACCAGAAGAAACAGAAAGAATAAAATCTTTATATTTTTCAACAAAAAAATTAGTTAATTTAGGAGTTTTACCTTTACCAGTAGTATACGTAACTAAATGTCCAGGCTTATCAGCCACTGTATTTTCATCAATTTGAACTAACTCCAAACTGTTGATTAAAGGCAATACTTTTTCTTCTAAAAAAGCTTTAGTATGCCCTTTTTTAGACTCAAAATAAATTCTCATCATTAACCTCCTAATTTAAATAACAAAATTTCCATTTTCAAAGACAGAAATTAATGTCCCATCATATTTTTTACCAACAATTTGCATATCGCTACTACCAAACATAAAATCAACATGCATACTTGAACGATTAGAATAATTTTTAATTAATTCTTCTTCACTCATATTTAAGCCACCTTTAATATTCATCGGATAAGCTGCACCTAATGCCATATGACATGAAGCATTTTCATCATAAAGTGTAGTATAAAATAAAATATTAGAATTAGAAATTGGTGAATTATGAGAAATTAATGCTATTTCACCAATATGACTAGCTCCTTCATCCATATTAATCAATTGTTCTAATGCTTCTTTATTTTCTTTAGCATCAAAATCAATAACTTTACCATCTTTAAACTTAACCCAGAAATTATCAATTA
>JAEWIH010000120.1 GCA_023387245.1 Bacillota bacterium
CAATTCAAAACAAAATGGATGTCTCCTGTAAAATACAGAGAAACATCCATGATTCAAGCAATCAATGATACAATATAACCAATTAACAAACATTCATATATGTCTAGGAAATTGGGTACATATCAAATCCAGACATCGGATGGAGGGGTTTTTTCATGTCAAAATACAGTTTAGAATTTAAACTTAAAGTAGTAAAAGAATATTTAGATGGAAATGCGGGTAGCCTAAAATCCGTTGCTACAAATAATAAAATACCAAAAGGAACACTAGAAAATTGGGTTGAATTTACTGTTAGATATATAATTTAATTTATCAAAAAAGCTTTTATAATAACTAGGTTGGATATATTCATTAACAATATCCATAAATTCTTGAGGTGTTACATATATATTTTCTAAACAAATATATAGTTTATCGGCAGATAATTCTGTTAATCCGTTTTCAAATCGGGATAACATCGAGATTGAAAATTGAGAACCGGCGGCTTCTTTGAGTGATATATGCCGAGCTTTTCTTAATTGTTTATAAATTGGACCAAGTATAAACATTTTTTTGACTTTCCTTTTAAATATTATATCGAAAACGATTTTGATTAACAACTGGTGAAATGTCGCATTTTTGCAACTAGTTAACGGCAATTATTTAACCGATTCATAAAGCGGTGCTTGTTAAAATTTAATTAAGAAAGGAGGCAAAATATGAAAAAGGCTCTTATAATTTGTGCAGCAGGGATGTCTAGTTCTTTAATGGCTAAAAAAACTACAGACTATTTAGTAAAAAATGGCCATGATATTGAAATAGAAGCAACAACAGCAGCAACAGGAGACGAAGAAATTCGTTCTAAAAAATATGATTTATATTTAATTAGTCCTCAGACTAAAATGTTTTTAGAGCAATTTCAAAAAACAGGAACAGAAGTTGGGGTAGCAGTTGTTAGTATTCCATTTGATGCATATATTCCAATACTAATGGTAAGTTGATCTGATTGGATTGTAGGTTACTATGAATCATTTATTTATTGTTAAAAATGGTTTAGATGCTGATGATTAGAATCGGCTTCTACTGGTGAAAAACACTGGATTTTATTTATATCTAACATTTATATAATGTGAGAATTTTTTAAAATTTGACAATTATAAAAACTTTAGTTTATAATCTTAGTGCAGTATAAAAAGGAAGTAATTATGAAAAAAAATACATTATTAAAAGGTGTACTGCTAACCATGTTATTAATTGGCGGCTGGGGGGCACCTGTTAAGAATGAAAAAGTAATTATCAATTCTCTTCATACTGAACAGTTGTCTTTAGAATTAGTATCTGATCAAATGGAGTTAGGTATTGATCAGGTATTTGATGCTAGAGATTTAATTTTAAGTGGTAGTTATGATGATATTGAAATTCCAATTATTGATACTAGCACTTTAGGTGAGAAAACAATTACTTTTACAGTTAAAAAAGGTGTTAACTCGTTGTCAAAGACAGTATCGGTGAATGTAGTTGATTCACAAGCACCGGTAATTACGCGAGGTACACGTTTCTATTTAGAATATGGTGAAAAGGCAGATGTTCGTGATTATTATAAAGCTAGAGACAATGCTGATGGTGTAGTTCCTATAGAAGTTATTGGGACTTATGATTCTAAAAAACCTGGGAATTATAAAATTCAATTACGAGCAACAGATTCTAGTGGTAATACTACAGCTCGTGATATTACAGTTATTGTTAAAGAAAAACCTAAAACTACGAAAACAAAAAAAGCTAAATCTTCTTCTTCATATACAGGTGTAAATGGTTATGCTTCAGGTTGGTGTACTTGGTGGGCTGCCATTAGAAGAAGTGAAGTTGGTAAAGGAATACCAGGTAATTGGGGAAATGCGATTAGTTGGAAGTCTAGATCTATTAAAGCTGGATATGCTTATTCAAATAAACCATCTACTTATTCAATTGCTTATTTTCCAGGTATTAACCACGTAGCCTTCGTAGAAAGAGTTTATTCTGATGGTAGTATTTTAATTAGTGAAATGGGTTGGAATTATCGAGCATGGAATAAAAATGTTCGTAAATTAAGTGCTTCTCAAGCCGCTAAATTAGGATATATTAAATAAGTGTAATACATTAAACTGAATAGAAAAAAGAATGGGATTAATTTCTATATTATGTAGAAGTTGATCCTTTTTATTTTCCTGAGTTAATTAATATTATTAGTTATAAGATTAATCTATTAAAGATAGTGATTGTATTGAATTAAAAAAGTAAGGATTACAATCCTTACTTGTTAATTTAGAGTTTTATTGTTATTATCTAATTTATTTATTTTGTACTTTTTAGTAAATAACAACATTATTAACTGAACAAAAATTATTGCTCCAATATAAGTATAAATAGGTCTAGTATCATTATATTTATAATTTAAAATTAGATTAAATATGGTTATAGTCGTAATATAAGCTAATGTATCTATTAAAAAGTTTTTAATATTTATATTTGTTTTTTTCATAAATATATCCTTTCATTTCAAAGTTGTTGATAACCCAGATTTACTTGAACTGGACAACCCTATATTTAATGTTAAGTGTTGAGTCAACAAACTTATGTATATGGATCACTCATATGCATTACTCCTTTATAGAGCGTATATTTGTATACCCCTTTATTAATATAATAACATATAATCTTTTTTTTGCGAAGTATTTCATAAATAACAATCCGCACTTGTAACGTGCGGTTTTTAGGCTAACCTTCTTGATTCCTTATATACTCTGTGACTATCTTTGTATTCAATCCTACTGTCGATACATAATATCCTTTTGCCCAGAAATTTCTGTTTTTATATTTGTATTTAAGATTTGCGTGTTTCTCAAATATCATCAATGATGATTTCCCTTTTAAGTACCCAATAAAACTTGATACCGCCATTTTTTTGGATGGGTATCTTCACTAACATATGTATATGATCTATCATCGCATGTGCTTCTAGAATTTATACATTCTTATATTCACACAGCTGCCTTAATATAAGTCCTATATCACTTCTTAATTTACCATATACTTCTTTCCGTCGATATTTCGGAATAAATACTATATGATACTTACAATTCCATCTATCTTCATTTACTTTTGTTGCCAATGATATTTACTCCTTCGTATTTTGGGTTTGGTTGTCGGACCTTTCTCATTATACCTTGGAGGTTTTTTATTTAACAACGTAAGAAGCCACTTCTATTCACACACGCATAGCGTGTGGTTTTTAGTCATGAGTTTCACTCATAACTAATTAAAGCACTGATTTTTAACTTATTTCAAATCAGTGCTTTATGTATTTGTTATTGATTGTTATTTTTGTTTTCTTGAATTGATTCAGCAACTGCTGTTAAAGTAGATACAATATCAGACAAGTTGTTAGGAACAACAATTTTTGTTGCTTTACCATCAGCTACTTTAGTCAATGCTTCATAGCCTTTAATAGTTAAATATGGTAATTTTGGATCAGCATTATTAATTAATTCAATACCCATAGCTTGAGCACGATAAACAATTTCTAAAGCTTCAGCCTGACCTTCTGCTTCAGCAATCATAGCCGCTTTTTTAGCATTAGCTCTTAAAATTGTTGATTCTTTTTCGCCTTCTGCACTTAAAATAGAAGCTCGCTTTTCACCTTCTGCTTGCAGAATTTTTTCCCGTCTTTCACGTTCTGCCCGCATTTGTTTTTCCATAGATTCTTGAATATCACGCGGAGGTAAAATATTTTTTAACTCAACCCGACTAACCTTAATACCCCAAGGATCAGTAGCTTCGTCTAAAATTGCCCGCATTTTAGTATTAATGATATCTCTTGAAGTTAATGTTTCATCTAATTCTAAATCACCAATAATATTACGTAGTGTTGTAGCAGTTAAAGTCTCTAAAGCTTGAATTGGGCTTTCAACTCCATAAGTATATAGTTTAGCATCAGTAATTTGGAAGTAGACAACTGTATCTATTTTCATAGTAACATTATCTTTAGTAATTACTGGTTGAGGATCAAAGTCTTTAATAATTTCTTTTTTACTTACTACATTAGATATTCTATCAATGAATGGAACTTTAAAGTGGACTCCATTATGCCAAGTAGCATGATAAGATCCTAAGCGTTCAATAATATATGCTTGAGCTTGAGGCACTATTTTAACAATACTAGCAATAATGATTATTAAAACAATTATTAAAATAATTGGTATAATTATTGAGCCATCGAAATCGAAGCTGTCTAAAATATTAAAAATAAAATCTGTCATATATTTAATTTTCCTTTCTTACAATTAGTTTGGAACCAGAAATATTAACAATCTCAACTAATTCACCTTTGTTGATAGGCTTTAAGTCAACACTTTCAACATTCCAAGTAATACCATTAATATTGAGTAGGCCCCAATGTTTTTCATAATAATCATCATCGAGATGATATTTTTTACCGATTAATCTATCAGCATTTGTTTTAGTTAATTTAGGTGTAAAATATTTTTTTAATAATGGTCTAAATAGTAACAAGCATAAAATTGAACAACTAATAAATGACAACAATTGATAAGTAGTATCAACATTTAATAGAGCCAATATACCTGCAACTATTGAGCCAAAAATAAACCAAATCGAGATTAGGGCAGTTGGTGTAATTATTTCAATGAACCAAAATATTATACCTAAAATAAACCACATTATTTCCATAACACTCCTTTCATTTTCTAATAATTTCATATGATGCTGAGGCAGGATTGAAATTATAATTTAATAAAATATTACTTTCATCATTATATTGAGCTAATAACCTTATTTGTTCAAATTTTAAATTATCTAATTTATCAACATTGATAGGGACATTTCCAAATAGTGTCGATTGTTGTTGGATATCAACTAATTGATCATGATGTAAAGTGAATTTTTGATTATCTAATAATAAATCAATTTCAAAAGTTAAAATAGGATAATGACAGCCATTAAAAAATTCGGCTTTTAATAATTTATCATTAATATCGATTGTTAATGGAATATCATTAATTTCAATAACAAAATTATTAAAACGATATAATTTATACGTTTTTCTATATTGGTTATCACTATTTATAACATTATTTTCTTTATTAGGTTTTTGTTCTAAAAATTCAATAATAATATTTTTTATTTGAATATTTTTAGGATTATCAGTAACATTTTTTAGAAAAAAAGCTTTGGAGGTATTATTACTTTTAATTGTATTATTATAAGTTAAAAATTTTATATCTTTAGAATTAATAATAAATTCAATTTTTATATTTTTAATAGTGAGATTACTATTATTTTTA
>JAEWIH010000100.1 GCA_023387245.1 Bacillota bacterium
CTACCGGCCTGCTTAATATGATCACCTAATACCTGTCTTAGAGCACTATGTAGTAAATGCAGAGAAGAATGATTTCTAGCCGTTAATTTACGAGCAAAACTATCAATAATTAATTCAAATTCATCACCAATTTTAATATTACCCATAGTAACATTAACACTATGTAAATGTTGCTTATGTGGAGCCTTAGTAACATCAATAACCGCAGCCTGACAATTAGCATTTAAAATAATACCCTTATCAGCCACTTGACCACCACTAGTCGCATAAAATACTGACTTATCAAAAACAACTAAACCATTATCATCAATACTATCCACCAATTCGCCATCTTTAAATAAAGCAACTACTTTTGCTACACAGCGTTGTTGTTGATAGCCAATAAATTCAAATTCTGTATTTAAATCCATTAAAGCAACTTGTTGACTAGCAAAAGACTCAATTTCTTCTCTAGCATTTCGAGAATTTTGTTTCTGCTTTTCCATATGTCGCCTAAACCCAGCCTCATCAACCTCAAAACCACTTTCTCTAGCAATTTCAACTGTTAATTCTAAAGGGAAACCATAAGTATCATACAATTTAAAAGAATCTTCACCCGAAACTACTTTATTAGTCGAACTATTTAAAATCGATTGTAATAAACGTTCCCCTTCCATTAAAGTCAAAGCAAATCTTTGTTCTTCAACTAAAACTAATTTAGAAATTAATTCAACTTTTTCCAACAATTCTGGATAATATGACTTCATAATATTAGCAACAACACTCACCAACTCAAACATAAACGGTTGATTAATCCCTAATTTACGACCATAACGAATAGCACGTCGAATAATACGTCGTAGTACATAACCTCTACCTTCATTAGAAAATAAGGCACCATCACCTAAAGCAAATACAACTGTCCGAATATGATCAGCAATAACCCGATAAGGAATTTTATTATCTTGATATTTTTTACTAGAACGTTTTTCACATTCCTCAATTATCGGCAAAAATAAATCTGTATCAAAATTAGTTTCGCCATCCTGTAAAATACAAACTAAGCGCTCAAGCCCCATACCAGTATCAATATTTTTTTGAGGCAATTCTAGATATTGTTCTCTATCTATACCATCCTTAGCATTATATTGAGAAAAAACGATATTCCATACTTCAATATAACGATCATTATCTTCATCATTAAAAAATAAATCTACACCTTTATTCTCAGGATCATATTTAGCCCCACGATCATAAAAAATTTCCGAATTAGGTCCACAAGGTCCTTCACCTATTTCCCAAAAATTACCTTCAAATTTACCAATATGATCAGCAGCTACACCCATCTTATTATGCCAAATATCATAAGCCACTACATCACTAGGATGAACAGATATATATAACTTATCTTTATCTAATCCCATCCATTTAGGACTAGTCATAAATTCCCAAGCAAAAGCAATAGCTTCTTCTTTAAAATAATCACCAATACTGAAATTACCTAACATTTCAAAAAAAGTATGATGTCTTGCCGTTTTACCAACATTTTCAATATCATTAGAACGAATCGCCTTTTGAGCATTAGTAATTCGATTAGATAGCGGTCTTTGACTTCCATCAAAATATTTTTTCAATGCAGCTACACCAGAATTAATCCACAATAAAGTTGGATCATTATTAGGTATTAATGAATGACCCTTCTCAATCATATGACCTTTTTCTGAAAAAAAGTCTAAAAACATTTGTCTTATTTGTCCACTTGATAATTTTTTCATAAAGCCTCGCTCTTCTTCTTTAACTATGATATTTTACTATATTTTAGACTAAAAGTCTAATAAATGCGTAGTAATAATATTAGAATTATCATAGCTACCACTATTTTCTAAAACATCTAGTTGTCCAACTATAACTAAGTGTTGTTTAGCTCTAGTTAGTGCAGTATAAACTAAATGTTTACTTAACATATATTTTTGTTTATTAGAACAAACAAAAATCACATACTTACACTCACTCCCCTGTGCCTTATGAACCGATAAACAATAACCTAATTTCAATTGATGATAATCGACTCTATCAATTTTAACTAAATCGCCATCAAAATCGATAATCATATATGCCTCATCTTCATTTTGAACAATTTCTACAACATAACCACTATCACCATTAAAAACAAAATCATCAATCCTATTTTGACACAATAACACTTTATCGCCTAAATAAAAACGAACTTGACCATATTCGGTATAAATATTAGACAATCCATTCCAAATTTTTTGTAAATTTAAATTTAGAACATTAATTCCATCTGCTCCTAAATACATTGAAGATAATACTAAAATGTCCTTATCAGAAATACCAATATTTTTTAATTTAATAACTTCAGACAAAACATCATCAACAATATTAAAACTATCAATAAAAGAAACATCATTACTCAAATAATTAGATAAAGTATGATTATTTAAAATACTATTAGCCAAATTAATAATATTAGATCCTTGTTCTTGACGATGATTATATGTTAAATAACTAGTAACTACATATGGGCTTTGAATAAAATCACGAATTAAAAAACCAGGAGCCACTGGAGTTAGTTGATCTTTATCACCAACTACTATTAATTTTTTAATCCCAAAACCAGCATCAGCAACACCACCCATTAAATAATTATCAACCATCGAAAACTCATCAATAATCAAAATATCAATATCTAACGGATTTTTATGATTCCTTCTAAATATATTTGTTTCATTATTCCACTCAAGTAAAGAATGAATAGTAGTAACATTAATCTTCAAAATTTCTTTTAAACGTTTAACAGCTTTACCGGTAGGTGCACATATCGCAATTTTATAATCTGGAAACAACGCTAATAAACAAGAAACTAAAGCATATAACAAAGTTGTTTTACCACTACCAGGTCCACCAGTAATCAAACTAATATTATGATTAATACAATTTTCAATTGCCTTTTTTTGGTCATCATCATACTTAAAATGTAATTGAGTTTCTAATTGTTCAATTAATGCATAAATATCAGACAAACTCACAAAACCATTAGTTTTATTATAAAGTCGTTTCATAAAAAAGGCACAATTTTTTTCAGCAATCGCCTGGCTAGGATGATAATAATCATTAAAATAACAATATAGCCATTTTTCATTCAAAGCATAATTTAAATAATAATCAATATTTTGCCCAAATTTAGATTGACTAGTAGTAGCTACTAATTGATCATAACTAACACAAGTACTACCAGTTCTTAATGATAGTTCCATAACTACATAATTCAAGTAGGCACAAGCTTCAATTTCTAAATTATTATAGTTAACTTTTAAAGCCAATTTATTTGCTAGTTTATAACCAATACCAATCTTGGCTAAAATTAAAGAATATGGATTATTAATAATGATATCAAATGCTTGATCGCCATAATGATTATAAATTTTAAATAACAATCCTAAATCAATTTCATATTTTTTAGCTAATTCTAAAATTTGATAATAGCCATCAAATTTAATCGCCATATCTTTTAATACTTGTCTTTGTTCATCATTTAAAAAATCATCATCGAATATAAAATCGGGATCAGCTATTTTTTCAAATAAATCCAATCCATAATATTCTATAATTTTTAATGCCTTTTTAGGACCAATACCTATAAATAATTTGGAAGATAAAAATTTCAGTAATTCTTTTTGATTATCAGGCTTAACTAAAGTAACATTAATCACTTTAAACTGTTGACCATAAGTAGGATGCTCAACAAATTGACCTTGAAAAGAATATGCTTGATCTAAAATTAATGTTTCAAAATTACCATTAATGACTAATGTCTGATCAATATCGTGTCTTTTAATAATATAGACACCATAATTATTAATACTAGAATAATATATTTTCTTTAAACAATGACCATTAATTATTAAAAGTTCTTGACTCATACTAAATCCTTAATTTCATAATAATATTGTTGAATGCGCTGTTGATGACTAATACCTTGATAAAAAATATTATCAATTCTTCCTCCACCCAAACAAACACCTGCTTCGTTATAAAAAACAGCCTCTTGACCAATCGTTAATGCTTCTAGTGGCATTACTAAATCGACTGTCAAACTATTATCATCATTAAAATGTAAAATAACTTCTTGATCTGGTTGGCGATAGCGAAACTTCGCAAATACCTTTCCTTTAATATTTAATCCATACCAATTAATTCTATTAATAAGTGCCCTATCCCACAACAACACATCACTACCCTTAGTAGCAACATAAATAATGTTTTTTAAAGCATCTTTACCACAAACAAAATAAGGACCTTTAAATTTATTAATATTCAATCCGTGTCTTTGGCCCATAGTATAATACATAATACCATTATGACTACCAACTACTTGTTTATTAATAATATCAATAATTAAGCCGTTGCGATTACTTAAATAGTTACTTAAAAATTGTTGAAAATGTCTTTCTCCTATAAAACAAATGCCGGTACTATCTTTTTTCTTAGCAACAGCTAATCCTAACTTCTGAGCAATTTGTCTAATCTCTGACTTTTCTAAGTTTTGAAGAGGAAAAAGTACATTTTGAAAGACGTTGCCGTCAACTTGATCTAAAAAATATGACTGATCTTTGTTTCTATCTTTAGCTTTAGATAAATATTTACGATCATTAATCGTTACTAAACTAGCATAATGGCCTGTAGCTAACATATCAAATCCATTATCTATAGCAAATTTATAAAAAGCATCAAATTTAATAAATCGATTACATAAAATATCTGGATTAGGAGTATTGCCTAATTTATATTCATCTAAAAATGTTTTAAATACATCATCCCAATATTTCTCAATAAAATCAATTCTTATTAATTTTAAACCTAACTGTTCGCTAACTTTTTTAGCATCATTATAATCTTTTTCTTGACTACAAGTATCATCATTTAAAGTAGGATTACCTAAAGTATCGTTATTTGCGTAAGAATCCCAATTACGCATAAACCCACATGTAACATCATACCCTTGACATTTTAATAAATAAGCAGCTACTGCCGAATCTACACCACCTGATAAACCAACCAATACTTTCATATATTCCCCCTTAATTAAAAAGCCACTATTGTGGCTTACGATCACGCATAGAAACAGGTATAAATGCCCCAATTTCTTCTTCGTCATATCCTACTTGAAAAATTTTTTCACTAAGTGTAATAGGACGTTTTAATATAGAAGGATTATCCTGGATAAATAAAACTAATTCATTCATCGTCATTTCTTCTACATTAATATTATTTTCAATAATAATTTTAGATCTTTTTGAAATAATGTCTTCAGTTCCATTTTCAGAACGCATTAACAAGTGTTTTATTTCTAATTCATTTAATTGCGTATTAAAAATATTTTTTTCAATAAATGGTAAATTATGTTCTTTTAGCCATTTTTTTACTTTTCGACACGATGCACAGCCTGGCGAAGTATAAATAACAATCATATTTTCTCCCAGCTATTATTATAAACGAAAACTACTTTTTTAAACAATAAAATGTTACCAAAAAAAAAAAAAAACTATGATATAATTAATGATGAATGGAGGTATTTTATGATTAAAGTTACAAATCTATGTAAATCTTTTGGTGAGAAAATTGCTGTTGACAATTTAAACTTTGTTGTTCCGTCTGGAAAAATTGTTGGTTTTATTGGACCAAATGGTGCTGGTAAATCAACAACATTGAAGATGATGACAGGTATTTTACAACCAACTAAAGGTAATATCGAATTAAATGGCTATGATATTGGTAGACAAAGCGTTTTAGCTAAAAAGCAATTTGGGATAGTTTTTGATTCTCCTGATAATTTTCTTGGTTTAAAAGGAATTGAATATTTAATTTTAATATCTAAAATTTATGAAGTAGATCAAACAAACATTTTGACTAAAATTAATGAATTAGCTAAAGTATTTAAATTGGATATGGAATTAAATAATTTAATTAGTTCATATAGTCATGGTATGCGTCAAAAAATTATGATTATAGGATGTCTAATTCATTCGCCTAGTATTTGGTTGCTGGATGAACCTTTAACAGGACTAGATCCAGAATCTGCATTAGTTTTAAAAAATCTTATGAAACAACACGCCCAAGAAGGTAATACTGTTTTATTTTCAACTCATGTATTGGAAGTTGCTGAAAAACTGTGCGATGAAATAATTATTATTAATCAAGGGCAATTAATGTATCAAGGAACTTTAACTAATTTACAAAATAAATACCCTAATTTATCATTAGAAGATATTTTCTTTAAGGTGATTTCAAATGAGTAAATTTTGGGCTTTATTTCAATTGATGCGTCAAAATAGTACGTATCAAGCTTTTCCTATTACATCAAATAAACCAAATAGTTTATCATTAAAACTCAAGAATTTATTTGGGAAAAGGTTTTTTTCACTAATCTTTTATGGAACATCATTTTTAATTTCTTTATTCTTAATTTTCAGTTTTTTAAATGTTAAGAGTGAACAAGACTTTGTAGTTATATTTTTAATCTCATCAATTATCCCTTTTATGTTTCAATTAATGTTTAGTTTTTCAATTGGATTTTATTTATATTATTTAAATAATGACTTAGAATCATATTTAGTTTTACCAATTACTAACAACCAATTATTAATAACTAGATTGTTATATGCATGTTATTATTCATACTTCTTTACATTCATTATTACAATTCCTTTATTAATATGGTATATTTTTAATTTTGGAATAAGTACATACGGTTTAGCATCATTAATTTTTGGTAGTATTTTGTCAATAGTAACTCCAACTATTTTACCAATAATTATTATTTTTATATTTATTTCAGTATTTAAATTTCTTAAAAGTAAAAATAGTATTACTTATTTATTTTATTTATTGACATTTGTGATAGTTTTTGGCTGGAACTTTATAGGCAACGACCTTGGAAGAATGATGGCAGCTAATTCTATGAGTAGTAATTATCATATTAGCGATTTTATTATAAATAGTTCTTTAATTGTTAAAGCCATACATAATCAAAGCATTATTCCAATTATTGTATTAATAGTGTTTTCAATTGTTTTAATAGCCATTTATTTGTTTATTGGTAATGCATTTTATATTAAAAATGCGACGAGGTTAACAGAATCGGCTTCTAAGAAAAAGGCTATTAATTATGATAAAATTAAACTTAAAAAAAGCTCAATTCAAAAAACTTTATTAGGTAAGGAATTTAAATCAATTGTCCATAGTCCACATGCAGTAATACAGTTTCTTTTATCACCAGTGATTCTTTATGTAATATTTTTTGGTGCAATGATTTATCAATTAATTAGTCAAAATCTTAACATTGATGAAGTAATTACTAAAATTAATAGTTTTATTGCCTCAATACCAATATTGTTAGGACATGATTATACTATTCTTATTATGATAATAGTTGGGCTAATACTAGCATATATACAGTTTTTAAATTCTGCTAATGCTTGTACAATTTCTAGAGAAGGAACCATCGGGATAGAGACATTAAAAACTTGGCCGATTAAATTTTTAGATGTTTTAATGGCAAAAGTTTTAGTTGGACCAATTATTAATTTACTTTTTACTTCGCTTATATTAGCTGCATTGTTTATAATTATTAATCAAAAAATATATGTTGCTGTTATTATTATTACATTTTTAATAGCTAATTATTTTATTGGTTGGTATAGTTTATTAATAAATATTCTTTTTCCAAAATTTAATTGGAATAATGAAATGCAAGTTATTAAAAACTCGCTTTCTGTTAATATAAATATATTAACTTTTTTTGGAATTGCGGCTTTGGCTTTTTTTGCATTGAAATATTTTAATATTCATGTATTTATTGCTGTTTTGTTAATAGTTCCAATTATTGGAATAATCGGTATGATTTATTGTATAATTAATCACGATAAAATTCTTAAAAATTTTAATACAAATAAATAAATTAAAAACTCAGTTCAATTTGAACTGAGTTTTTTATTGTATTTTTTTATATTGAAAATTCCCTACTACTCTTTCAGTTTTAGTAACATTTACAAAAGCATTTGTGTCGATAGATTGAATAATCGCTATAACTTCATTAACTTCATAATAATTAACTACCATTAATAGCACATCTTTATGTACTCCAGTATAAATACCACAACCATCGATTTTAGTTAAGCCTCGCGATACTCTAGCTAATAAAGCCTTAGAAATATCATCACCTTTTTCACTAATAATATGTAAACAACTTAAACGATTACGACTATCTCTTGAATTAATAGTCATCGTTGTAATAAACTGAAATACCATCGAATATAAAGCAGCCGTCCAACCTTCTAATAATCCTGACAAAAATAAAATACTGTAATTTATATACATAACTATATCCCAAGCAGGTATTTTAGGATCTTTATTTTGTAAATATATCGCAATAAAATCAGTACCACCAGTACTACCTTCAGCTTTAATAGCTAAAATGGCACTAATCCCACTTAATACTCCCCCAAAAATAATCATAAGTATTCTATCATCTACAAGATTAATATCAGGAACAAATAATGACATAATACTAACTAAACTAAATTGAAAAATAGTTAATAGGCAAAATCTTTTACCAATCAGTTTAAATACTAATAATGTCATTATTAGTTGTAAAATAAAATATAGCAACATAAAAGGAATATCAAAACCTAAAGTCTTTAAAATACCAACACTTATTAATTTAGATATTCCTACAAAACCAGCTGGATATAAATTAGCTGGTTCAATAAATGCTTTTAATGTCAAAACATAAATAATCGCTGACAAAAAAATTAATAATCCTGTTTTAATAAATTTAAAATTACTCATATTTAGAAACATTCACTACAGTCACCATCAGGACAATTATCACAATCGTGCTGCGCACCATTTTCAGAATTATATGGACTATATCCAAATTTTTTCTCATAAGCCAAAGTATCAAAGGCAATAGCTTCAACCATAACTTTAGCCCCAAATGGCAATTTAGAAACTTCCACAACACTTCTAGCAGGAAAAGGATGAGCAAAAAAAGTAGCATAGATTAAATCTACTTCTTCTAAATTATCTAAATTAGTAACATAAACAGTAGTTTTTACAATATGTCTAAGTTCTAATCCAATTTCATTTAATAATGATACAAAGTTTCTTAAAATTTGATACATTTCGTCACTAACAGTATCATTAACTAATGTATTGTGCTCATTTAATGGTAATTGTCCAGAAAAATAAACAAAATCACCTATTTTTAAACAAGCACTAGCAGCTCCATAATCATACGAATCACAAGACTTAATATTTTTAGCAATCATGAAATAACCTCTTCTAATGTATTATAAACAAAAATATAAAAACTCTCAACTACTTTACACGCTCTAACCAATCATTTCCTTTAATAACTTCATCAAAACTTAAATCCAAGTAATTTAATTGTCTTAATACTTCATAAACACATATAGCAACACAATTACTTAAATTTAAAGAACGAGCACTAGCAACCATTGGTAATCGAGCACAAAAATCTAAATTATCATGTAATAATTCTAATGGCAATCCGCTACTTTCTTTACCAAAAATCAAATAAATATTTTTTTCCTCTACACTAGCAAAATTAAAAGCACTAGGTGGTTTATGCCCATAACGAGTAATAAAAAGAAAATAACCGGAATTATTATTAACAAATTCTTGCCAATTTTTATAAAAATGGGCCTCAGTAACGAGCCGATAATCTAGACCACTACGCCTAACTTTTTGTTCATCGATTTTAAAGCCTAAAGGCTCAATTAAATGTAAAGTAGTATTAGTAGCACTACAAGTCCGCATTATATTACCAGTATTTTGAGGAATTTCTGGCTCAAATAAAACAACATTTATTTTCATTTACGATACCTCCATAC
>JAEWIH010000031.1 GCA_023387245.1 Bacillota bacterium
CCTATAATAATGGAAAGAAGTATATTTTCACTCATAATATCCACCTTTCCTAACATGTAGAAAACTACTCATATATTATATCACGTATCAAGTAAATTGTGCTTACTAAAATTAATAAAATATTATAAATTATTTATGATCGCGATAAAAAAAGTTTATACAATAATGTATAAACTTTATTCACTAGGCTTAATAGCCCAAATATCTTTAGCATATTCTTCAATAGTTCGATCTGAAGAAAAATAACCAGAATAAGCAATATTAACTAAACAAGTTTTTGCCCACTCGCTCTTATTCACATATCGTCTTTGTACTTCTTCTTGAGCTAAACAATAATCATTAAAATCAGCCAATAAGAAATACTCATCATTTTTATAAATCAATTCATCATAAATTAATCTAAATTCATTAACATTATGATGCAAACTACCATCAATTAAACTATTAACAACCCGAGACAATACAGGATCTTTAGCCAATTGTTCTTGAGCAGAATAATTGTTTAAACGCAATTGATTAATTTCATCAACTTTTAAACCAAAAATAATATCATGCTCACGACCAACTAAACGATCAATTTCAACATTAGCACCATCTAAAGTACCAACCGTAATCGCCCCATTCATCATAAATTTCATATTACCAGTACCACTAGCCTCTTTACCAGCCGTCGAAATTTGTTCACTAACATCTGTAGCATTCATTAAAATTTCAGCCACCGAAACCCGATAATTAGGAATAAAAACAACCTTAATAAACTTACTTAACTCAGGATCATTTTCAACAATTTCACTCAATGTATTAATTAATTTAATAACTTGCTTAGCAAAATGATAAGCAGGAGCAGCTTTAGCAGCAAAAATAAAAGTTTGTTTATGCATCGTAAAATTAGCATCTTCTTTTATTCTATGCATCAAATATATAATATGTAAACATTTCAACAATTGACGCTTATAAGCATGTAATCTTTTAGCCAAAGTATCAAAAATTGAATCTAAAGGCACAACAATTCCAGTTTCTTTATAAATAAAATCAGCCAATATTTGTTTTCTTTGGTTTTTAATATCTAAAAAACGTTGCTGAATTTCTGGATCATCCACATATTTCAATAAATCAACTAATTTTGAAGGATCATAAATATAATCATCACCAATTGTATCATTCAATAAATTACATAGTTGTGGATTAGAATATAGTAACCAACGACGATGAGTAATTCCATTTGTTTTATTATTGAACTTTTGAGGCCAAATAGTATAAAAATCTTTAAAAACATCATTAATCAAAATGTTAGTATGCAACTCAGCCACACCATTCACCGAAAAAGAACCAATTATCGCAAGATTAGCCATCAAGATTTGACCATCACGAATAATACTAGTCGAATAAGCTAACTCGGCACTATACTTTTGAGTAATTTCAACAATATGGCGACGATTAATTTCTTCAATAATCATATAAATACGCGGTAATAAACGAGCAATATACTCAACAGGCCAACGCTCTAGCGCCTCAGAAAGCACTGTATGATTAGTATAAGCAATACAATTTTTAGTAATTTCCCAAGCCTGATCCCAGTCATAATTATGCTCATCCATTAATAGTCTCATTAATTCAGGAATACATAAAACAGGATGAGTATCATTTAATTGAAAAACATTTTTAAGTGCCAAATTATCACAATTATCATAAACACGCAAATGGGCTTTAATAATTGATTGTAATCCAGCCGATACAAATAAATATTGTTGTTTTAAACGCAAATATTTACCAGACTCATTCGAATCATCGGGATAAACATTTTGAACAATTTCCCGTAAATCAGATAAATATTGATGAAAATCTTTATGTTTAGGCAATTTATCAGAAGCTTCCGTAGTCCATAAACGCTAAGTATTAGTATGATTAGTACTTTTACCAACAATCGGCACATCACACGGAACCGCCCTAACATATTCTGCATCTACATGATTACACTTAATTTTACCATTCTCATCCTGGCTCATCTCAATATGCCCCCAAAAAGGCACATCAACAGCATGTTTAGGTTT
Source organism: Bacillota bacterium (assembly GCA_023387245.1). Lineage (GTDB taxonomy): Bacteria > Bacillota_I > Bacilli_A > Erysipelotrichales > Erysipelotrichaceae > DUUI01. The sequence goes on from JAEWIH010000031.1 coordinate 2,052, forward strand.
TCTAACCTCCCAAACATTACCTAATTTCAACCATTGATCAGGAACTTCAACTTGATAACCATTAACTATATTTTGTTTAAATAAACCATATTCATAACGCAATGTAATTCCATTACCAGGCAATGACAAACTAGCTAATGAATCTAAAAAACATGCCGCTAAACGACCTAATCCCCCATTACCTAAGCCAGGATCAGACTCTAATTCTTCCAATTCATTAATATCAATATTCAATTCTTTTAATCCATCACGAACAACTTGATAAATCCCTAAATTCATTAAATTATTCGTAAGCAGTCGCCCCATCAAAAACTCCATAGAAAAATAATACATTTGTTTACTCTCTAACTGAGCAGACTTTTCTTTAGTATCCTTCCAATAAATAGAAGCATATTCCCTAATCATTTCCCCTAAAACAACATATCTTTCAGTAATATGTGATTGCGCTAATGTCCGACCATAACGCGTAACAATCCGTTCAACAAATTCACGCTTAAAATCAAATTTATCTCTAAACATAATTTCTCCTCAACATATGCTATTTTAACTTATTTAAAATACTAAAATCAATATGACAATAACCATTAGGATTTTTAACTAAATAATCTTGATGATATTCTTCAGCCCGACAATAGTGATGAACATATTCCAATAATATATTATTAGGCATTTTAGCAGCTAAAAACTGTAAACAAAAATTATAATCATCAACATTACTAACAAAAATACCACTCTGATACTGATGACCAATATCATTTCCTTGTCTATCAATAGCCAAAGGATCAATAGCTCTAAAAAATAATTCTAAAATAGTCTCTAAACTAACTACTTCCTCATTATAACCGATTCTACAAACTTCAATGAAACCATACTGATTTGAACAAACTTCCTCATAAGTAACATTGTCTTTAGAACCTTGACAATATCCAGCCTCACAAAAAGTAATCCCTTTAAGTCGACGAAACAATTCACTAACGCCCCAAAAACAACCGCCACCTAATATAATTTCTCTATTTCTTAGCATTTAATTGTTTAGCTGCATGGCTACCAGCTATCATCCCTTCATAAACAGCCCTAGCAATTTGTAAAGTGCCTTTCGTAGTATCACCACAAGCATAAATACCCGGAATATTAGTTTCCATATTTTCATTAACAATTAAACGATTATTTTCAACTAACAATCCCAATTTTTTCGCAAAATCAACACTACCAGCACTACCCAAAGCCACAAACAAACCATCTAAATAGATTTTTTCATCATTAACTAATACGTATTCGATATTGTTTTCACCTTCAACACTACTAATTTTATCATTAATTATTTTAAATTGATTTAAACTAGGAGCAACAGGTTCACCTTGACTAAAAATCGTAATATCATTAGTAATATTAGCTAAATATTCAACTTCATGAGCAGCAAATTGTCCGCTTCCCAATACACCTATCTTTTTATTACGATAAAAGAAACCATCACAAGTAGCACAATAAGAAACTCCATGCCCTTCATATTTTTTAATATTTTTAACTGGAGCACTATTTCTATATGCACCTGTAGCAATAATGATACTATCAGCTAAATAACGATTTTGATTAGTAACAACTTCAAAACATTCATTAAATTCTAAACCACTAACTTCATCTTCAATTACTTTAATACCTAAGTCTTTTGCCTGTTTAATTCCATTTAAATATAAATCTTTACCATCAATACTACCAACACCATAATAATTATCAATTAAATGGCCAATCTCTAAAGCGGAATTATACTTATGCAAGATAGTAACATCTACATTTGCTCTTTTAGCATATAAACCGGCACTAATACCAGCCGGGCCAGCCCCGATAATAACTAATCTTTTCATTATTCACTCCAACTTTCTAAAAATGTATTGATTTTCTCTTTACTCATTTTTTCCATTAAATCTAATTTATTTACACTATCAGCATAATCACTACCAATAGAATATAAATAAACTTTCAATTTAGGCTCAGTACCAGAAGGTCTTAAACTAAACCATGAACCATCATTATAAATATATTTTAAACAATTTTGTTTTGGTAGATCATTAATACCATCTAAGTAGTCAATTACTTCGACTAATTCTAAATTATCAATCTGTTTTAAAGGTTGTTGACGATAATTTTCAACAATTGCCTGAATTTGTTTTTGACCTTGAATACCCTCTAATTCAAATGAATATTGGCGTTCATTATAATAACCAAACTCAGCATATAAATTATTTAAAACATCTAACAAACTTAAACCTTGTTTTTTATAATAAGCCGCCATTTCACAAATCATCATCGCAGCACTCACACCATCTTTATCACGCACAAAAGTGCCATAACAATAACCAATACTTTCCTCATAACCTAAAATATAAGTATATTCTTTAGTTATATCAAACTCATTCGCCTTCCCACAAATATTTTTAAAACCCGTCAAAGTTTCAATTGTAGTAACACCATATTTACTAGCAATCGCTTTCGATAAATCACCAGTTACAATCGATTTTATTAATGCGGCATTTTTTGGCAAAGTATGTAATTGATAACGATTAGAAAAAATATAATGTACTAATAAAGCACCTATTTTATTGCCATTAACAAATTGATAATTGCCATCTTTATCTCTAACACATAAAGCCAAACGATCACAATCAGGATCAGAAGCAATCAAAATATCACAATTATTTTTTAAACCATTCTTTTTACTATATTCAAAAACGTGTTCAAATTCAGGATTTGGATAAGTAGCAGTTGAAAATTTAGGATCAGGTTGTTCTTGTTCTGGAACTACAAAAACATTTTTAAAACCCCGTTGTTTTAAAATATGTCTAACAGGTTTATTACCAGTACCATTTAAAGGACTATATGAAATATTAATTTCTTTATCAATATCATCATGAATACTTAATCCTAATACTAAATTATAATATGCTTCAATACAATCATTACTAATATAATTAGCATAACCGCTATTTAAAGCTTGATCAAAAGTTAACATCTTTACGTCTGAAAATTCAATTTTGTCAATCTCACTCGCAATTTGATCAGCAATATCATCTAAAATTTGAGATCCTTCTTGCCAATAAACTTTATAACCATTATAAACTTGAGGATTATGAGAAGCAGTAACCATAACACCAGAAATAGCTTGATGATATCTTATCGCAAAAGATAGCATTGGAGTAGGCATCATTTCTGAATAAATATAAGATTTAATTTGATGGGCAGCTAAAACACCGGCAGTTATTTTAGCATAATCACTAGAACCATAACGCACATCATAACTAATTGCTACTCCTTTTTCTTTAGCCTCGCTACCATGATTAATAATCACGTTTGCTAGAGCTTGAGCCACTCTAGAAATAACATACTTATTCATTCTATTTAATCCAGCACCCATTTTACCACGTAAACCAGCAGTACCAAATTCTAAATCACGATAAAAACGATCTTTAATTTCAGCATCATTATCTTTAATAGCTAACAATTCGCTTTTTGTTTCTGCATCAATAAAATCACTATCCAACCATTGTTGATATTTATCTAAATAATTCATTTAATTTTCCCCCTTTAATATTATACCAACTTTTAAACATAAATTAACTACACTTTCAATACTAATTATAGCTAAAGCAATCATAATCGCCAATATAATCGCTTCGACTAAATATAAAGAAGCTAAATGTAAATTTTGACTAGCAAAAGAAATAGCCATATTATACATCGATGTACCTGGCACAAAAATAAAAATCCCAGGAATCAAATACAAAGTTACTACTCTTTTTTGAATACGCGCCATTATTTGTGATAATAATGCTACTAGGCAACATGCAATAAAAGTAGCTAATGGTAAAGACATATAATTTAAAACTACTAAATATAAGCAATAACTAAAGCCTCCAATTAAGCCACAAATAAAACGATCTTTTTTTGGAGTAATTAAATAATATGCCCAAAAATAAACAGCCCCAAAAGCTATTAAACCTTTTATAATCAAATCAAACATGTAATACTCCATAACTTAATAAAACACCTAATGAAATTGCTGCTACTTTAACAATTGCTTCAATCATTTTAGCAGTTCCTGACATATAATCACCCAAAAACAAATCACGTATGGCATTAGTAATAATGGTACCAGGTAATAGAGGCATAATAGTCGATATAATTACAACATCTATATTATAACTAACAAAATAATTACCTAAAATCGCCATCATTCCAGAACAAAAACCACCCCCAAAACAAAATAAAAAATCATTTAAAATATTTTTTTTATTAATATACTGCCAAATAACTAAACCCAAAGATACCATTAATACACCTACTAAATCTAGTTGCCATTGCTTAGTAATTAATAACATAAAACATATAGATATCCCAAAACTACCAATAAATATAATTCTGAAAGCATTAGATTTTTTCTGGATTGCTAAAAGCTGTTGCATAGCCTGATCAAAATTAATCTCATTAGCACATAATTGACGAGAAATACGATTAATTTCATCAATTTGATTTAAGTTAGTATTTCGTTTATTAATGCGAGAAACTTCAGTATAAGAACGTTGATTAATATCATCTACTAAACAAGCACTTAAGCCTGTAGTTGTCGCATATGCATCATGTCTTCGGGTATTAGATAGCGATAAAATACGATTCATAGTATCTTCTACCCTCGTAGTTTCGGCATTAGCTTCCATCATTAATTTTCCAGCCAACATCGCTACTTTTAACATTAAAAAATATTGTTTTTCTCTCATAATGATGGCTTATAAATATTTCTATTTTCTAAAGAAAAAACTTTGCCCGAAAAACTGCCCGCTTCTAAAACATTTAAATATTTTTCAAACATATTCATACGAGCCGAAATATTATCGATCAAATTAATTACTTCAGCTTCAGCAATCATCGGTAAAACAGGCGATCCAAATTCTAATTTACCATGATGTGATAAAACGATATGTCTTAATAATAAAATCTGTTCATAACCTTCTAACTTCAATTCGTGCGCAATTTGATAAATTGCTGCTTGAGCTAAAGAAATGTGACCAAGTAAACGTCCTTCTTTACTATATTCAACTAGAATTGGATTTGTATATTCTTCAATTTTAGCAATATCATGGACTAAAATACCACTATAAATTAAATCACGATTTAAAAAAGCATATAAATCACAAATGTTTTTCGCCAAATTCAACATTTCTAAAGTATGACTAGCCAAACCACCTAAATATTCATGATGATTTTTTTGAGCAGCTGGATATATCAAAAAATCGCTACCAACTTTTTCTAAATAAGTAATAACTACTTTTTTTAAAATTGGGTCTTTAATTTGCTGAATAAAGCCATTTAATTCTTTGCCCATAGTTTCTTTATCTTTTTTACTATGAGGCGCAAATTGTTCTAATTCTAAATTGGATTGATCAATGGCTTTAATTGTTCTAATTTTTAACTGATTTTTATCTTGATACTTAATAATATCAGCCTCAATTTCAACAATAGTTCCAACTATACAAACATCTAATTGGCTAGGTCTAACATCCCATATTTTGGCCTCAATTTCGCCACTATCATCTTGTAAAATTAATGAAACATATGGTGATGATTTATTAGTAGTTCCAGTAGTAACATGTTTTACTAATAACAAACCATGAAATGAATCATTAGCTAAAAAATCTTTAATTTTTTTCATAATTAACCTCTCTTAAACCTTTATTTATAGTCGTAGTCGTATAACCTAAATAATAACTTTTTTTACGCAAATATTCTATATCTTTATTTTTATTTTTAGACAACCAGCTTAAATAATCTAAAAATTCATCATAGTCATTAAAAAAATCATTTATTTGTTGGATATAATCATTAACAACCAATCCCCGACTATATAAATATTGTTTTGCTTTTTCAATAACTTGCTTTTTAGAGCCGTTCCATTTTTTTCTATGTAATAAAGAGTATATATCAACTTCCTCAACAACTTGATCTAATATAAAATTTATGTCTTTTTGATCATAATGTAATTGTTTTAAACGGAGTTGAATATAATTATGGCCATAACCTTTTAATAAATATTTATCTACCAACAATTTAATTTGAGATAATTCATCAATCCATTTTTTATCCACTAAATATTTTAATACTATTTCAATTTCTTCTAAATCGTCAAAATGTTGCTTTAAATATTCACGCATTTTAAAAATATTTAAATCGCTATAACTTAATCTTTGTAGTGCTTTAGATAATATATTTTTATTCATAGCCTAAAACACTTTCATAAACATGAACTATAGCTTGGCCAAACTGTTGTTTACTATATTTTTTAACAGATTCTTTAGCAAAAGATTGCATCAACCTTTTACTTTGATTATCTAATTTAGAAAAAGTTACTAACTTATTAGCTAAGTCCTTAGCATCATCAAAATAATAGCCATTTTGATTTTCAATCAATAAATCGGATAAAACTTGGCGATCAGCCCCAAATAATATATTGCCACTAGCTAGCGCTTCAATAAATGTCAAACCTTGAGTTTCAGTTAAAGAAGCTGAAATAAAACAATCAGCACTTTGATAATATGGAACTATTAAATCATTTAAAACACTTCCAATACACTTAACTTTATTTAAATTATATAAATTAAGTGTATGTTTAATATGTTCTAAAGAAGGACCAGCCCCAACTATTAATAAATAAATGTTTTCATTTTGAATTTGTTTAAATGCTTCTAATAATACTCCCAAATTTTTTTCAACACTTATTCTACCAACAAATAAAGCTAATGTTGCATCTTCTGGTATATTATATTGTTCTCTAATCGAATTATGAGGTTTTAAAAATCTTTCTAAATTTAAACCAGTTGGAATTAAATATAGGGGCAAATTAATGCCATAACTTGTTAACAAATTATATGTTTTTTTAGAAGGTACAATTACTGCTTTGGCAGGGTCGCATAATTTTTTAGAAAAAATTTTAACCATTTTACGAGCAACCTTTTCAATGCTTTTAATTTGGAGTGGATTAATGTAGTGAGTATAATCTTCCCAAGTAGTATGATAAGTATAAATTAGAGGAATATTTAATTTTTTGGCACACTTATGAGCAAATAATCCTATACCAAATTCAGTTTGTACATGAATAATATCTAAATTCATTTCTTTAATATATTTCATTGCTCCTAATTGCCATGGAGAAGACATTTTATTATTGATTTTTTTAATATATAATCCTGGTAAATATAAAATATTATCTATTAATTTAATTTCAAATAATGAATTATGATTAGCAATAATAAATACTTCATGATTCATACTTTCTAAAACGTCTTTTAATTGACTAATACTAGTTACTACTCCATTAATATCTGGCAAATAAGTATCACTAAAAATCCCAATTCGCATAATTACCTCCTTAAAAATTATAACATAAAAGATAGGTTATTACCTATCTTCATTTAATCTCTCTATTCTAACAATTGATACCCGTTTATCTTCAATTTGTTCAATAATAAAACGATAGCCATTATAATCAAAATTATAATTAACATCTTTTAATTCTGGTAATCTTTCTAAATGACCAACAATAAAACCCGATAAAGTGTCATAATCATCTAATGGTAATCTAGCAAAAATTAAAGATTCAACTCTATCTAAACTAATACCACCATCACAGCGATAAATACCATCGCCAATAATACTAATATCTTCTTCTTCTAAATCATCATGCTCATCATAAATATTACCAACTATTTCTTCAATTAAATCTTCTAAAGTAACTAAACCAAAAGTTCCTCCATATTCATCAACAACAATTGCTAAATGAATATTATTTTTTTGTAATTCGAAAAATAAATCATCACATTCAGTAGATTCTAATACATAATAAGGTTTATAAAGACACTCTTTAAAACTATCATAATTTAAATTATTATTAATTACTAACATAGAAAACTCACGAACATGAATTATTCCAATAATATTATCAATACTATCTTGATATACGGGAATTCTTGAATATTGACTATTTAAAATTTTCTCTTTAATTTTTTCTAAATCATCTTGCGCATTAATAGTCAACATTTCTCTTCTAGGACACATAATGTCTCTAACGGGAATATTATTAAAATCAAAAATGTTATGAATAAAACGTTTTTCAGTATCTAAAATATTCCCCCGCTCTTGAGAAGCATCAATAATCATTTTAATTTCTTCTTCAGTAGCCTGTTCATCATTATTAGTATCTATTTTCAATATCCAGACAATAAAATTAGCTGATAAAGATAAAAACCAAACTATCGGACTTACTAAAAAAGAGGCATAATAAATAATATTAACGAAACGATAACTAACTGCTTCACTATAAGCCATTCCAATTTTTTTAGGTACGAGTTCTCCTAAAACTAATGAAAAGTAAGATAAAATTAAAGTAATTAAAACTACTGAAATAACTTTAAGATTATTTAAAGCAATATTGGGAAATATTTTAATTAATATTGAAGCAAATTGATCACTGAATGCGTTAGAAGCAAAAGCAGAGCTTAAAAATCCAGCTAATGTAATAGCAACTTGAATAGTTGATAAAAAGCGATTAGGGTCTTGAATTAAATATAAAATGCGTTTAGACTTTTTGTCATTAGCCTCGGCTTTAACTTTAACTTTATTATCATTAATAGAAACAAATGCTATTTCACACATCGCAAATAAGCCATTAATTAAAGTAAATAATAAAACTATAATAATTTCCATATGTAACTATTCTATATAAAAAACAATTTGATATCAAGTAGTAATTTATGGTATTATTAGAGATAATGAAAGGAAGTATTTATGGAAGAAGCCCAGTCGTCGCTATCTATTTTTATTTTAATATTATTAATTATTTTATTTTTTGTAATTTCTCTATTTCAAAATGCTTTTGATATAACTAATCATACGCGCTTAAGTCATATTGATTTTAAATATCAAAATATTGTTAATAAGTTAAATAAATTAATTGATAATAAACTTCTAAAACAATCATTTAGAATTAATAAAGTTATAATTATAATTACAGCTTTATATCTGCTTCCTAAAAATTTAATAGTATATATTATTATCGCAGCCATAGTCTGTATGATAGAATATATTACATTTAATATAACTTCTTCTAATCCGGAAAAATATTTAATTAATTTCTATAATTTATTTTTAATAGTCCATTATTTATTTATACCAATTTATGCTTTTAGTCATTTGATTAATATTATATTTAAACCTAATCAAAATGATAATATTACTGAAGAAGAACTATTAAATATTATTCAAGAGGCTAAAGAAGATGGAGCTATTGATGAAAATGAATCAACTTTAATCAAACGTTCTATTGCTTTTTATGATTTAATTGCTGAGGACATATTAATACCTAGAGTTGAAATTGTTGCGCTAAATTATACAGCAACTTATGAACAAATTGATAAAATCATGCGTGAAAATGAATATTCTAGATATCCGGTATATCAAGATAGTATTGATAATATTATTGGAATAATTCATTCTAAAGATTTTTATTTTTCAGATAAAAATAATTTCCACATTGATCAAATAATGACTAAGCCTATTTTTGTTATTGAGTCGACACCTTTAAACAAATTACTCCAACAAATTCGTCAAAATCAATCACATATGGCTATTGTTATTGATGAATATGGTGGTACGGCGGGTTTAATAACTTTGGAAAATATTATTGAAGAACTTATTGGGGAAATTTGGGATGAGCATGATGATGTTGAAATTCCGATTAAATTATTACAGCCTAATAAATATTTAGTTTTGGGTAGTTGTGATATAGAGACTTTTGAGGAAATAACAAATGTTAAAATTATTCAAAATGATGATGACAATCTGAGTATTAATGGTTGGATTATTGATCAATATGGTAAAATACCTAGTAATAAAACAATTATTGAAACTCAACAATTTATAATTAGGATTGTTAATGCTGATGATAAAAAAATTGTTAAAGCTATTATTGAAATTAAAGTCCCAGACTAATAAAGTGAACCCAGAAAGTGATATGTACCCAATTTCCTAGACATATATGAATGTTTGTTAATTGGTTATATTGTATCATTGATTGCTTGAATCATGGATGTTTCTCTGTATTTTACAGGAGACATCCAT
>JAEWIH010000108.1 GCA_023387245.1 Bacillota bacterium
ATTCTAAAGCTGAATATAATCCTTCGCCAAAGCGATTATGTCCACATAATACTAAACCAACCATTATTCATTACCTCCATATGGATAAATTGTTACCCCTTTAACTACACGATTAACTTCACCACTAGGACAAGGTGTATCTGGCATAACATTTAAATCGATCGACTTCATCATCGCAAATAATTGAGCCACCACAATATAACATATACCTAGTAATAAGTTATTATGTTCACTATTAATATTAAAATTAATAACTAAATTAGTCAAATTTTCTAAATCTAAATCAGCAATTTGATAACCACTAGTAATAACCATTAATTGATTATTTTTACGCTCACGACTCATTTCTCTCAATAAATCCATTTCATAACGACGCATAAATGGATCATCACTCAACATTAAAATAGTCAAAGAATCATCACTAACCATCGACTTAGGACCATGCCTAAAACCAAGCGGTGTATCGAAATTAATCATAACTTTACCTGCAGATAATTCACACATTTTTAAAGCCGCTTCTTGAGCAATACCCTTTAAAACATTGGAACCTAAATAAATAATTCTATTAAAATTAAACTCTTTAATTTTATTAATTAACAATAAATAATCATCATTTAAAAACCGCTCTGTCGCATTAATTATACTATTAAAATCAGCAACAATATTATCGATATCATCTAATCTTAAACATAATAAAGCCGCTAAATACATGTTCGAAAAAGAACTAGTCATCGCAAAACTTTGATCATGAGTTTCTGGAGTTAAATTTAGTGCATAACAACGAGCGTTCCCTACAGCAAACTTAGATAATTGGCCTTCATGATTACAAGTAATAAATAAATGATAAACATTTTTGCCAACCGCATTAGCCGCTTCAATTGCACCAACACTTTCAGGCGAATTACCACTACGACCAAAAGAAATTAATAATGTTGGCTTATCTTTTGAAATATATAATTCTGGAGCAACTACTAATTCAGTAGAAGCATAAGATTTAACTTTATAATTATAATATTTATTTAGTCCTGAAAATAAAGCATTACCAACAAATTCACTAGTACCTGCACCACTAAAAATAATATCAAAATCATCGTTAGTAATTACTTGATTAATAAAGGCTTTTATTTGATTAAATTCAGCTTTTATTTGAGCAATCGTTTTATTCCATGTAGCTGGTTGTTGAAAAATTTCAACAGCCGTCCAATATGTTCCTAACTTCTTTAATTCATCTATACTATATCCAAACATAATTACCTCCTCTTTGAGTGTAACAAATATATAATTAATATTAAATACTACTTTTAATTTATTCAACAATTAAGATAATTTTTATAAATATTTATTAATCTAGCTAAGAATACTCGTGACTTTAGTCGTGAGATGAATTAGTTAGGGTAGTAAGCATATAGGGAAACCTGTATGTAGACATAGAGATAAACTATGCGACAAAGAAACTGAATTGCTGGAAACCCCTAAAGCTAGTTAAACCACAACGTAAGTATGAAATATGACTAAGCGTGATGGTTGCGAAAGCGGAAAAAATTAACTAGATAGTATATGGTTAAATCCTAAATACTGCTAAATGGACAATCAGCAGCCAAGACTCGAAGCGAGTAAGGTTCAACGACTATCCCTCGTGAGGGGAGTACACTAGAAGCGATTGCTAGTGGAAGTGGTTTCGCCTAAGTAGTAGAAATACTATATGGATAAGATATAGTCTGTGCTTAATGGGAACATTAAGAAGTTCATAAGAGAACTGTATAGGGTGTAGCGACTCTATATGAACGAGACTTCCCATGGTTATGGGATTCTAAAAATTTAAAACTTAATACTTTTACTAAATAATTGCTTGTGTATTAAAAATATGTTATAACACATCTATAGAGGAGGCGATTATAATATATTTAACTACGAGGCAACAAGTGAAACAATTGACTAAAGAAGATTACAAAAATTTAAAATTGTTATCTCATATAGCTAAGAATTTAGCAAATGAAGCAATATATAATGTTAGGCAATACTATTTTCAAGAGAAAGAATATTTAAATTATGAAAAAAATTACGCATTACTTAAAAATAGCCTTAACTATAAAATGCTAAACTCAAATATGGCGCAACAAATTTTAAAGGAAGTCGATGATATGTTTAAATCCTTTTTTGGACTACTTAAATTAGCTAAGAAAGGTAAATACAACTATAGAAATATAAAGCTTCCTAAATATCTTCCTAAAGATGGTTTTACTACATTGGTTATAGGTTTTGTAAGAATAAAGGAAAACAAACTAATTGTTCCTTATTCTAATACTTTTAGAAAAGAGCATAAAAGTATTGAAATTAACATTCCACCTAAACTTATTGATAAAAAAATAAAAGAGATAAGGATTATACCTAAATCAAAAGCTAGGTTCTTTGAAATTCAATATATTTACGAAGTAAAAGAAATTCAAAGTAATTTAGATAAAAAGCAGGCACTAGCGATAGATTTTGGAGTAAATAATCTTGCAACTTGTATAACATCACAAGGAGAATCTTTTATCATAGATGGTAGAAAATTAAAATCTATAAATCAATGGTACAATAAACAAAATGCGTATTTGCAAAGTGTAAAAGACAAACAAGGATATGAAACTAAATATACCAATAGGCAATTAAAAAATGTTACAAAAAGAAACAACAGGGTTAACGATTATACGAGTAAAGCTGCTCGAATAATTATAAACTACTGCCTAGAAAACAGTATAGGTCATATTGTATGTGGATATAATGAAACTTTTCAAAGAGAATCTAATTTAGGGAAAAAGAACAATCAAACATTTACTACTATCCCCTTTGGCAAACTCAGAGAAAAAATAGAATATCTTTGTAGTCTATATGACATCAATTACACTAAGCAAGAAGAAAGCTATACATCTAAAGCAAGTTTCTTCGATAAAGATATTATTCCTAATTATAATGACGACAATCCAAAGAAATACACATTCAGCGGCGAAAGAGTCAAAAGAGGATTATATAAAACAAAAGATGGAAAGCTTTTAAACGCAGATGTAAACGCAGCATTAAACATACTTAGTAAAAGTAAAGTTGTAGACCTAACGGTCTTATACTCTAGAGGCGAACTGGACACGCCTGTAAGAATAAGGATTTCCTAATTACTTAGGTGGAAACTTAAATATCAAACTTCTTAAATAAAGTTTTAAACTTTTAGAATCCCGTGACTTCAGTCATGGGAGGTTCAGGATATAATCACACTAGATAGGAGCATTTTATGGAAATTAAAAATAAATTACCACTAACTGGTATAAATATTTATTACAATAACAAAAATCAAATAATATATTATCATCCATTATTTAAAAAAGGTTATATTATTAAACCGGAATTAGAAGAAAAATTTAAAATCTATAAATCTAGATTTCTAGTTCCAATATTATTATTCATTATAAGTAAATTTTCTTTTAACCATCATTATTTACTCGCCACTTTATTTGGTGTGATTGGTTTTGTTTATATCGAATATCACTTTATTAAAACCTTAAATTCTTTAACTACCATTGCTGTTTTTGACAAAAAATATTATCATCAATCATTAACAATAAATAAAGAATTCAGCATAAAACCAATTATCATTAAAGTAATTTTATTACCAATTATTTCGTCTTTGTTAATTATAAATCTCTTTGTAGAAAAACAAATTTTAGAAAATCAAGTTTTGTTTGCCCTAACAATTATGGTAATTATCGTTTCAATATTTTATTTTTTCCATTCTTGTTACTTATTGTATAAAATTAAAAAAAATAGTTAAAAAAATGAGCAGATTTAAAATGTCTGCTCATTTTACTTAGAATATAAACATTTACCTAAAACATAAGTAGCTCTAACGCTATAATCACTATCTAAAATTGTTAAAGAAGCTTTATAATTGGCCCTAATATAACCATATTTATCATCGATTCTTAAATATCTAGCCGGATTAGTCGAAGCTGCCTTAATCGCATATTCCCAATCTAATCCCGCTTTTTCAATCATATTATAAATACCAACATTTGAACGCAAAGTACTACCAGCCAAAGAATTAGTAGGCGAATCCAATAAATAGGCACTACCATTTTCTTTAATCTGAATCGGATGCTTTCCAAACATAAATTTAGAACCGATCGGCTCACCTTTTCCAATAATAGCATCACTAATCAAAATGCCATGATCTGGTCCTTTACTCTTAAAAAATAAATTAACCGCATTAAAATCTGAATGATTGCCATCAACAATAATTTCCCCAAAAACATCACGAGTTCTTAAAGAAGCGCCAACTACATTTAAATCTCGATGCCCAAAACGGCTCATACCATTATAAACATGCGTAAAACCTCTAGCACCATTAGCAATTGCCAATAAAGCCTGATCAAAAGTAGCACCAGTATGGCCTTGCGATACACAAATACCTTTATTACTCAGATATTTAGTTAAAGTAAAATCAGGATCATGTTCAGTAGCCATCGTAATTACTTTAATTAAACCATTAGCAGCTTTTTGAAATCTATCAAATTGTTCAATACTAGGAGCAACAATACATTCTGGAGGTTGAGCACCTTTAAATTCCATATCTAAATAAGGACCCTCAAAATGAATACCAATAATTTCACTACCTTCCGCTTGATTTTTTTCAACTTTAGCAACGTTTTTTAAAGCTCTAGTCAATACTTCCTCGGTTTGCGTAATAGTGGTTGGTAAAAAGGCTACTAATCCCTCTTTAACTAATTGTTTTTGTAAATGATATAAATCTTGCTCACTAGCATCATTTGTATCTACTCCATATCCACCATGAATATGAATGTCAATAATACCAGGCATAATAACTGCATCATCATAGTCTTTATCAACACTAAATTTATTATATTCATAAATACCGGAAATTATGTCATCTTTAATTTCAATTTGAGCCGGTATAAAACAAGTTCCGATCCAAACTTTTTGACTTTGAATAATCATAAAATAACTCCTCCTTTTTATTTAATAATCGAATTAGCATACTCAGATGCCGAAATACCAAACTCTTCCTTAAAAGCTCTAGAAAAATAATGAATCGATGAAAATCCAAGCATTAAGCCGATTTCTGAAATAGTATATTTAGATTCTTTAATTAATAATTTACTTTGTTGTAATTTCACTTGACTAATATATGATTTTGGAGTCGTCATGAAATATTTACTAAATAATTCTTGAATATATGTCCGACTAATTGAAAATTCATTACAAATATCAGATACCATTAATGGCTGATAAATATTTTCATTAATATAAGCTAAAATCGAATTTAATAATGTATTATCATAATTAAAACGATTAGAACGTACTGGCGCCTCAAACCGTTCTTCATCTACTAACAATCTAATTACTAATTCTTTAAACTTAGAAATTAACAATTCATCAACAAACGGTTTATCTAAATTAGTCATTTTTAAAATTTCTTCTATTAATCTAAATTGTTGATAAGACAAAGTAAAAACTTTATTACATAACTCATTAATAACTGGATTCATTTCAAACATTATCGTACAATAACGACAAGAATGATTGCCTTTAATTGATTGATTATGTACTTGATTAGGCCCATAAATAATCAATTGCTTATCAGATAAACAATATTCTTTATTATCAATAGTAGTATGAAATCTTCCTTTATCAATAATCGTCATTTCACAATAATTATGAACTTCGTTTGGATAATAATAAGGACCTTTTTTAATTTGTTGATAAAAAGTATAAATTTTTGGAATCGTAATTTTTTCTTGAAATAATTTTGAATAAATTAATTGATTGCTATATTGAATTTTTAAAGGGCTAGCCTTTTTAGTAATTATTTGATATTGAGAATAATTAGTAACTGATAAACAATTAAAAAATATTTCTGGTTTTAACTTAACAAAACCATGCAAAATAAAGCGATCTAATTGAGAAATATCACTACTATGATTCACTAATAAACTAACAATTCGATAAATTGGCTTTAAATAAACAATATCCTGACAATAAAATAATATTTTAGTTGATTGATAGTCAATATAAATATCATTAACCATCCATTCATCATCAAAATCAATCGGATCAACAATATCAAAATATTCAGTATGAAAAACCGTTGTCGTCTTTTTATTCATAATTATTATAATAATTGTTGAGAAGTAGCAAATACATATTCTTCAATAGTTTCCTGAATTCTATCCACAACCAATGACATTGGATTATTTTCTATTTCTCCCTCTCTAACTTTAGTATATTGTTTTGGAAAAAATTGACTTAATAAATGATTAGGAACACCATCTTTCAAATTATTAAATAACTTCGCTATTGCCTCTTTTACACGCGGATGATTCATATAATATCTACTTCGATCACTAAAAGAATACTTGCGCTTCAATAGTCTTTCTTCCTCGCTACCTAAATAATATTTTCCCCAATACTTATCATCCTCTAACATCACTTCATCTAACACTTCGATAAAATGACTTAAAACATCATCTTGACCATGATATAATTCTTTTTCAGCATAAGCTAAAGCATACAATCCTTCTCTAGCCTTATAACTTAAACCAGGACCTACCTTTAATATCGCCACTCCATCTTCTACCAATTCCTTTAATTTATACTTAGTTTGATAATCTGATGAATGAC